>CALDQI010000767.1:0-5311 GCA_937911635.1 uncultured Pseudomonadota bacterium
TAGGTGATTATGATCATCATTAATTTCATATCTAGCTTTTCCGGTTTTAAAATCATGTTTTATTAAAATACCAGCCTCTTCAAAAGTCTCACGTACTGCAGCCACTCCAAACGCAGCATCGACCCCCTCTACAGAACCCAGCACTGGAAAGTCGACATCTGCATCATCCACTCTACCACCAGGAAACACCCATGCTGAAGGAAAGAAACCCACCTGCCTTGAGCGCTGTAGCAAAAGGACCTCCGGTCCAGTATCGGATTGCCGAAAGATCATCACGGTGGCAGCAGGACGCAAAGACATAAATACCTCACTCAAGATCTAAAGATGTTCGTTTGTACAATGAGAGTATACTGTCCTCGTCAGAATTCCAATCGACAACGCGTTCAAAACCAGATTCCATGTCCGCAATGCGTTTGGTTACGGCAGGTAAGGTCTCCACATCATAGTGATCAGATATTAGTTCAGCGGTCATCGACCCCGATTGAGGAAATGTATCCTGTACGGAAGTCGGACGAACCCAAACGATGTATTCGGCTTCCTCAGCAAACTCCCATATTCCAATGGGATCTGCCGTCACTCCGCGCACATGACCGTTCAGTTGTTCCCGAAGCTGCAACACCACAAAGCCTTCATACCAACCCTGATCTTCACTGAACACAATCACTTCCTGAGGCTGACCGAGCATCGATGCCAATACATCGCTCACTCGATACGATTGCAGAGAAGGAGGCCGAGCCAGTACGTAACTGGGCTCAACATATTTCGCAGGGATACTGGGCTCAAGAGGAATACTCGTGGGGATTAAACCCACTCCATGTTGCAACCAGAGCAAGCCCCCACACCCCAAGCCAATCCATGACATCTTCTGAAACCGTCCAGCCAACAAAGCCAGTGGAACGAGCATCGGAAAGGTGTAGTACACCTGTTTCTTGGCAACCAGTGTAAAGAACAACACTCCTGGCAATGTCGCAGACAGTAGAAGCACCTCTTGTTCTTTTCGTGTTTTTATGGCATAAAATACACCTGCGAGCATCAACAATCCGATTGCCCAACCTGCCTGTGAATCCAATAAAGAGAGCACGTAATACATAGAGGGAACAGGGTTTATCGACGTTAGAAGAGTACCTGCAGAGTCAATCTCGCCTACCGGTGCTTGAGACAGCAATTCATTCGAGTGTCGGATGAAAAACTCTCGATAATAGGCAATCGTACAGCCTAGAAACAAGATGAAAGAGTATAGAATACCTCTCCGAATGTGTCGTTCTCTCCATTTGACTTTTGTAAACACATACAGGCAGGCTGGTCCCAGATAGAACAGCACGGTCAGTCTATCGAGCATCAATGCAGTTCCAAACACCAATCCCCAAGCAATCGACCACTTCCGATTTTGAAAGAAATTGGATTCAACCAAACAGAGCAGCCCAAGTGCCGTCATCGATACATTTGCAAAATTGGGCTCAAATCGAGTCGAAGCCCCAAAGACAGCCGGTGTTAGAAGCAATAAATATACGGCAAGTGGGCTTTTAAACCGTTCACCAAGACAAATCATACTCCACATCAATACAGCCAAATAGAGTAGATTGCTTAGAACCAACAGTTGAATGCTTTTGCCAAATGGAATCAAGAACACCATCGGTACAGCGTAAAACCCCCATGGCCAATAAGAGGTATACGCATACCATCGCACGTGCCACCAATCGAGTTCTACCAGAGCTTCGTACAAGTCGAACGTATTTCCAACGTGCAAAAACTCGTTTTGATAGCCATCAGGCAACGGATTTTGACCGGTCCACCAAATCAGCCAAGACGTCATGAGCGCAAAGAACAATACTGGGACAGTCTTCTTAATATATCCTATTTTTGGGACAATCATAACTACCCTAAATCATTGGGCTTTTTGGTATAATTTTTGGCTCCGTTGCAAAAGCAATCAATATATTACTTTTTATGCAAATTAAACCATTTCATACATTACAAATTGGGGTTGCAATATTATTCTTGTATCGTATTCTATACAGCATACCAAATTCATCGTACAAAGCGACAATTTATCAATGAACTCAATTCACCACCGTCGGAGTTTTCATGATCACATCCAACAGTAAGTCTGGATTCAACAAAAAAGATTTAACCGAGCAGCTCGCAGCCAAAGCCGGTATCCCAAAATCTACAGCCGCCAAGACGATCAATCTCTTTACCAGCATCATCTCAGAGGCTCTCGTTGACGGTAAGAAGGTCACCATCTCTGACTTTGGTACATTCAATCTCTCAGAGCGAAGTGCATTTGAAGGATACGACCCACAAAACGATCGACGCATATCTGTGCCCCCTCGTGTCATTCCTGTATTCAGAGCGGGCAAAAAACTCAAGCAAGCGCTCAATGTACTCAGTATTCGAAACTGCACCGTCAAAAATCAGTCTGAACTGGTGATTCAGTTCAATCATTTGACCGAGGAAAGTCTGGATGGAGCCAAGGACCGTGCCAATTACAGCGTGGTCTTTTCTGCAACGGAATCTGCCTCTATCAAGAAGGTCAATGCCGAAAAACTGACGGATGACATACCAACCGTGATTCTGACATTGAGTAAGCCGCTTCGCTCTCTCAGTTTTACACTGGTTACCACCATCCCCCACATCAACTTGAACAACACCCTGACCTCTGACGCAGTATCCTTTGAGGTCAACGCGTAAGCCTGTTCGCTCGCTCATTGATCAATGATCAATGAACAATGATCAATGGACAATAGACAATGGATGATGCTCACCACTGACGCCACTGTTCTTTGGCCGCTTGTATCGCTTGTTCTAATTCTTCTAGTTTTACCAGTACGTCTTGGCGATAGACCTCTTTCGCATCTTGTGTGTGGTCAACGAATGCACCACTCCTCTGATCTGGGTTTGGAATCAGATGCCTTAGTTTATCGAGGCGATGAGGATACTCAGGTATCCTTGAAACGGGTGGCGTAAATCCATCCCGCAGGTATATTTGGACATATTCGGCAGGGTTCACGTCCACATGGTGCGTTGAGTGATCAACAGATACAAAACTTGGTGGGTTAATTCTTGGTACTGTGATGTATGACAACGATACATGCAGTACCTCTTGTGTTCCAGTGGCATATATGACTTCATAATGACCTGCATTACCCTGTCCATACTCTGTGTCACCAGAAAACACCCAAATGCTTGTCATCATTTGGTCGTTGATCCACTTATTTTTCTGCAGAAACTCTAGCAGATCATGGCCGATAACCCAGTCATCCAGTCGATCTCTATCAAACCTAAATGTGCTGAACTTATTGTGAAACACAATATTCACATCAATCAATGCGTCCGGTACATTACACCCACCCTCTATCCAATTGATGGTTTGAACACACGATGATCTGGCCCAAGTCAACGGTAATTCTACAATCCTGCACATAGCCAGATCAATATCAAATGGTTTCTTTGTATAAAATCTATCCCAACAATCCGGCAGAATTGGAATATTTCCTTTCAATTCTAGATAGCCGTTGATCTGTAAAATATCACAAACATCATAGTTCTGAGGGTCCTCTACAGTCGATAAAAAACTCCCCAACCAGGCTATCGATAGCCACTGTACTTCGTCACTATCAAAGACTTCTGTTAGCAACTCCGTTGGCTGTAATCTAGTTCCTACCCATTCAAATAAAGGAAGTTCACCTGCCAAACTTTCAGCTTGTTTCACAAGATCTATACGCTCTTCTCGCAGAAACACTGCCAATTCTTCTAAAGTTTCTTTTGTCATACGATCTCCGTAAATCGAGTATACGCAATCTTATTACCTATGAAAATTAATCATGTGCAATATACCTTCATTTTTAGAGTATTATCCATCGACTATTACAATCTCTGCAACTAGAACACACAAACCAAAACAAACGTAAAATATCTACACATCTCGATTCATAGGTTCACATGTACATGTATATATCTATCAAATCAAACGAGATCGTACACTCAAATCGGATCACATGTCATCCAGCAATCAACTCTTGTTCTTGAAGAAACTGTGGGCTGAGTTCACAGAGCAGCAAGGCAGAGTGCGGAGGGTATACTGTAGTATCCGAACGTGCTCAACGCAGCAGCTCTTTGAATCCAGCCACCGCTTCCTTAAGAACTTTTTTTGGCGTTGAAGTCGCCCATAATGCCACAATCAATCGATCCATCACCGTTCACATCAATCCCCATGTAAGCGTGACCTTCGAGTTCTGTGATACTGAGCTGACTGTTTTCAAACAACAGACCGCCCATTGCAATGTGCAATTCTTCACCGCGGAACGTATAGCGCCCTGAAATGGTTACGCCACCAAAAGAAGACATCGTCGCTTTTAAATCTGCATCGTTCGCACCGGCAAATGTCACTTCCACATCATCTATACGTCCGCCAATTTCCATTGCGCCACCATTCAACCAATCAAAGTCAGGTCGATCTAGACCTTCGATGTTGCACTCGTCGTGAAAGGATCGGGAGCCAAAGGTTGTGGTCCAGTTTCCATACAACTGAGGAATATTTCCTGTATCGGTACCGATTCCATCAATATCTCCAGAGAAGCACTCTTCGTCTCCGCTGTCTTGTCCGCTGCTACAACCCAACGCCAGTACAACTGCACAAAGCATGATTCGTGATTGAAATATCATCTTAAGACTCCTTTGCATCATAATCCTCAGCGTAGATGCCTCGAATGGGTTCTACACTTTGCCAATCCGTCGCACCAAAAGAACGAGGGTTCACAGGGTTTCCACCGGCGGACTTGTTGACGATCCAGTACTGAATCCACTCTCGGAGTGGTGGAGAAAATTTGTACATCCACTCTCCGTTGACCCGCTTTTGAGCGATGGTCATCCACTGTAAATAGTCCTGATGAAACTCAATCAACTCTCCCTCATGCGGCCCATCAAGAAACTCTGGCACGCCACTCTGCCCATAGCCAAGGTGGTCGTTCTGGGGAAGTTCATAGGTACCATAAGCCCACTTTAGCATCTCAACAACATCTATGGGGGCCTTGCCGCTCTTGGCTCTCTCACGACCTTCTTTCCCAGTTTCTGGGGAAGAAAACTTCGAAGCCATTGCTGCAAATGCGCGCCCACAAGCCTCCGCATCATCCACAGCCCTGTGGGCATTGATGAGGGGAACTCCAAGCTCTGCAGAGACGGAACCCAAGTTCTTAGAACGCAAGTCTCCCATGAATCGACGAGCCATCTGAAGCGTATCCACTTCTCCCAACGTTTTGGGCTCAAAATCCGACTGGTTCGAGATTACCGACGAGCTGCCACAGTTCGAAAA
>CALDQI010000768.1:0-5626 GCA_937911635.1 uncultured Pseudomonadota bacterium
GGTGGCATTTATTTCGGCGATGTCTGAAGCGATAACCGGCGGCGGAAGCGATGGACTGGAAAATACTGGTTGCGGGCCACCAATGGTGGCCATAGATAGACAGATGACCGCAATATGCCGAGTTATTTGCATAGATTTCCTCCATTGATTTATCAATATGCTAAACAGCGTGTCGGGAGGTGTTTGCTGAGTTCAGTTTACGCCTCGAAGGTCCGTCCCGTCGGCGCCAGCACCTCTCCGTCCAACAGTGTAGCACCATCTTGCATGGACAGCCTCCCTTCGCAGTACCACTGCGCTGCCATAGGAAAGATAACATGCTCAACGGCGAGCACTCTGGCGGCAATGTCGGCGGCGCTGTCACCGCAAATAATGGGTACCGCGCCCTGTACGATCGGCGGCCCGCCGTCGAGTTGTGAGGTGACAAAGTGCACCGTGGTACCGGCTTCGTTATCACCGGCGTCCAGCGCCCGTTGATGGGTGTTCAATCCGGGATATTTGGGCAATAAGGACGGGTGAATATTGAGCATACGGCCGCTAAAACGATCGACAAATTCGGCACTTAAAATACGCATAAAACCCGCTAAGACCACTAGGTCGGGTTTGTAGTCGGCCACCGCGGCGGCCAGTGCACGGTCGAAATCAAGGCGCTGCGGGTACGCTTGGTGATCGATAACACGCGACGCTATACCTGCGCGTGTGGCTCGTTCAAGGCCAGTCGCCATGGGCCGGTTACTGATAACAGCGACTAAGTCGGCGTTCAATTGCCGGTTGTCGCGAGCGTCGATAAAGGCCTGCAGATTGGAGCCGCTGCCAGAGATCAACACCACGATTTTGGTTTTCGCCAAAGGCTTTTTGGTGTCGGGGATCACGTTGATAATCCGAGCAGTTCGACTTGCTCGGCGGCATCCTTTCGCGGTTCGACGCGACCGAGCAGTAGCGCCTGTTCACCGCATGCACGAAGGTTGTCGAGCGCGGCCTGAGTGTCTGCAGCGGGCACGCACACGACCATGCCAATGCCACAGTTGAGCGTGCGGTGCATCTCGCGTTCGTCGATATTGCCGGTTCGTTGTAACCAGTCGAATACCTCTGGACGTTGCCATGCGCTGCAGTCGATGACCGCCTTGGTGTCTGCGGGGAGGACTCTGGGGATATTTTCCAGCAATCCGCCACCGGTGATGTGTGCCAAACCGTGAATTGGACTCTCCGAAGCTTGCAACTCTTCGACTTCACGCGTGTAGATCTTCGTGGGTGTAAGCAAGGCTTTCCAATAGGCTTCATCGTCTTCACTACCCAACCGACGCGCCAACGACAGTCCATTCGAGTGAATCCCCGATGAAGCGATCCCGACAAGTGAATCCCCTGCTTTGATCTTAGAGCCATCCAGCACATCTGAGCGCATGACTTCACCCACCGCAAAACCAGCAACGTCGTACTTCCCTTCCAGATACATCCCCGGCATCTCTGCAGTTTCGCCGCCGATAAGAGCCACTTTTGCCTGCAAACAGCCTTCGACGATGCCCGCCACAATCTGATCGGAAACATTCACGTCCAGTTTACCTGTTGCCAGGTAGTCCATGAAAAATAGTCCACGAGCTCCCGTACACAAAATGTCGTTGATGCACATCGCCACCAAATCAATGCCAATGGTATTGTGGATACCAAGTTTCTGGGCCACCATCAGCTTGGTTCCGACTCCATCTGTACCAGCAGCCAATAGCCTCTCACCATCGACGTCGTATAAGCAGGCAAAACCACCCACCCCACTGACGACTCTGGGACCGCAGGTTTGGGCGACTCGTGCCTTGATTTTCTCCACCAAAGCATCCCCTGCTTCAATGTCTACGCCAGCATCTTTGTATGTCAAGGACATGGTATTCTCCAAAATGTGTGTTTACTCAGTGTCTAAAATGTCGTCGACGGGTAAAGAACATGCTCATTGAATGTTTATTGCAAGCCTCGATGACCTCACCATCTCGAATACTGCCACCGGGCTGCACGATCTTACGAATTCCGTGCTGGTGTGCCAAATCGACATTGTCTCGGAATGGAAAGAACGCGTCTGAAATGAGAAGTAAATCCGAAAAGTCTGTCACACCGTTTTCCGTTGCCTTTTCAATGGCCTGAACGGTTGAGACCAGTCGATTGGGATTCCCCATTCCGGCGCCTTCCAACTTGAACCCCTTCTCTGATTCAGACACCAAAGCAATTGCGTTGCTCTTCAAGTGCTTGGTCACCATCGTCCCAAATTGCAGCAGTCCCTGTGAAGGTTCTCCTGCGCCGTTGGCGACACACTCCAATATGCCGTCTGCTCCAGTATCCTCATCTTGAATCAAGAACCCTCCGTCGATGCCTCGAACCATCGGTTGGGAACTCAAGTCCCGAAGTGACAGCTTGAGAACACGCACATTCTTCTTTTTGGAGAAGAACCACAGAGCCTCTTCCGTAAAGTCAGGGGCGATGACCACCTCGATGAACTTGCCTTTGAAGAATCGAGCGGTTTCAATCGTGACTGGCTGGTTGAAAGCGATGATTGATCCAAATGCAGACACTGGATCCCCTGCCCAAGCCTCTTCCAGTGCCGTTCGTTGAGTATTGGACAACGCTGCCCCACAGGGATTGAGGTGCTTGATAACGGTCACCGCGTACTGACTTGGATCAACCGCAGCCAAATCCATCATCGAACGATAGGCGGCATCTGCATCTAGCATATTGTTGTAGGAAAGCGCCTTACCTTGAATCGGCTGAACGGCGGCTAGCCCTTCTGTTCCACTGGCACAGACCCACGCCCGCTGATGAGGATTCTCACCGTATCGAAGTACACGAGGATTGGATGTATCAACATGAATCGATGGTGCTGCCGATTCTGCTGCCTGTGCACACAACGTCGTGGCGATCATCGAATCGTACTGAGCGGTGTGTTGAAAGGCTTTCAATGCAACCTTTGTTCTAAATTCTGCAGACACAGTTCCATCTGTACCGACTTCCGCAACCAACGCTTCATAATCTGACGGATCAACCAAACAACATACCGAAGCACAGTTCTTCGCCGCCGCGCGAATCATCGTGGGTCCACCGATGTCAATGTTCTCGATGAGTGTGCCCCACTCTGCACCCTGCACTGCAACTTTTGCAAAAGGGTAGAGATTGCAAATCACCAAATCGATGGGTTCAATCCCCAACTCGGACGCCTGTGCCTCATCCCCTTCATGCCCGCGGCGATACAACAGTGCCGATGACACCTGAAAAGACAAGGTCTTCATACGACCACCGAAAGCCTCTGGATTTCCAGTCACTTCTTGAATTGGGGTTACGGTCACACCGAGTGCCTCTAAAGCCTTCGCCGTTCCTCCTGAAGAGACCACTTCAATGTTGTGCTGCTGAAGCATCGGTACAAGTGTAGCGAGATGAGATTTATCGGATACGCTGATTAGAGCGCGGCGAATGGATACGGAACTCATGAGGAAACCTCCGAAGTACGATTGAGATGAGTGATGATGTTTTGAAAGAGTTTGAGACCCGCACCTTCAGCGAAGGGTTGCTCTACTTGCTGAGGCTGATGAAGGGCAAAGAGGTGGGCTTCGGGGTGTGGCATCAACCCCAAAATGAGTCCCGTTGGATCACAGATGGCGGCAATATTGGCATGGGAACCATTGACGTCTTCTGAATACTGAAGTGCAATCTGTCCATTCTGTTCGAGCTCTTGGTAGAGTTCCTTTTCTTGACCTCGACTAAAGACCACCCGTCCTTCTCCATGCCGAATGGGCAGATCAAATTGCGTGAGCCCTTCTGTCCACTTACAAACAGAGTTGTGTGGTCTTTCCAGTGTCACCCAGCGATCGATAAATTGACCGTGCAGATTGGGTGCAAGTGCCACCGAACGCCCACGTGTTGGATGGGGCAATAGTCCCAATTTTGTCAGCATTTGAAAACCGTTGCAGATCCCAATGATCGGAGAACCCTTCGCAACAAAATCCTTGAGCTCCGTTCCAAGTGCATGCCGCATTTTTAGAGCCATCACCTGACCCGATCCCAAGTCGTCTCCAAATGAAAAGCCACCGGGAAAAGCCATCCCGTCAAACTCCAGCAACCGTGCTGGAGTCTCCAACAGGTCGTTGATGTGTACGATATCAGCCTGTCCACCTGCCAATTCAAAGGCCCACGCAGTTTCATTGGCACAGTTGATACCGTCACCTGTCAAGATCAGAAATCGGCTCTCTTGTCCTGTTGTCATTACAACTCCCGTGTCCAAGCATTTTTGAGTTCAGCAACCGATACGCCTTCACCATTCAGCGTCAGTGACCCACTGTCCGTCACCGTACCAACCTGCTGGAAAGTAACGGCTACGGCGTCTAGCTTCGCACTCAGTTCTTCGAGTTTGTGTGGAGAAACAGAAATGATGAATCCCCCTGCTCCTTCTGCAAAGAGTACCTCGTCCTCGACTGGTAACGTTACAGCTACGGACAAATCATTCCCAAAACAAGATTCAGCAAGCGCACACAATGTGCCGCCATCGCTGATATCGTGGACCGACTGCAGAAGGCCCTCTTGGAGCACATCACGAATCAGTCGATACAGCGTCAAATTGGCAGCCAAATCTATCTGTACGGGAGCGTCTGACACCGAAAAGTGTTCTGCGAACTCTGACCCTGTAAACGAAGTATGAGGCATACCGACTCTCAAGATGACATCTCCCGCTCGTTTGAAATCCGAGGTTTGAATGCGACCCACATTGCTTCGACCCATCGCAGTCACCAAAAGTGTTGGCAAAATCGATATGGTGAGTGCTTCTCCTCGACCATTTCGGCCGCGGAAGTCATTTTTCATCGAGTCTTTTCCAGATACAAGTGGCAAACCGTAGGCGGTGCAAATATCGTAGAGACCTTCACAGCAGCGGACTAATTGCCCCAGCTTCAAGTCTCCATCCGGAACCTGCTCACTCAAGATTGGATTCGGCCAGCAAAAGTTGTCTAAGGCACAAGCCTGATCGATGTCTGCCCCTGTGGCGACAATATTGCGGATCGCCTCATCGACTGCCATCTGTGCCATTATGTATGGATCATAGAGCGACAATCTCGGAGCCAACCCACACCCAACAGATACGGCATTGTCCTTTGATCCGCCATGTGGATGGAGCCACAACACACCGGAGTCGTTTGGGCCTTGCTGAGAATCTCCCCCAAAGGGTTTCACCACGGTTGCGCCCTGCACTTCATGGTCGTACTGACGGACCCAAGGCTCTTTGGACACCACATTGGGCGTCGACAACAATCCTTTTAGTTTCTCAGACCAAGACAATGATGAAGGATCTCGTCGAAGATCTTTGTCAATCCACGACACCCGATCGATTGGACCTTCCCAGCGAGCTTTGAGTTGCATCTGCGGCAAAGATTCATGCAAGAAGTCTAAGTCCAAACACCCAACGTAGGTCCCATTGTACAGAACTTCCAATAGACCCGAATCGGTAAAAGAACCAATGTCAGTTGCTACTACACCTCGGCGAGATGCCAAATCCAAAAATGCATCTATATCGGTAGGTGCCACAGCAAAGGTCATTCGTTCCTGCGACTCTGAAATCATCAACTCCCAAGGCTTTAGGTTGGGGTACTTGGTCGGTGCGAGAGCCAAA
>CALDQI010000769.1:0-19100 GCA_937911635.1 uncultured Pseudomonadota bacterium
AAAACTTTTTCCATAGTTTCGAGATACATTCTTTCTTGAGTTACTTCTTTTGCTTTATCATACTCAGTAAATATAGAAACGAACCTGCTCGCTTCACCCTCCGCTGATGCTACAAATGTAGGGAGCGAAGAAAAGTACATTGAAAAGATCATCTCTGATGAGCGAACAAACTCTTTGATTGTCATGGCAAATGAAAATGCTCTCGAAACGATCATCAAGTTGATTAAAGATTTGGACGTCGACGTGGATCCAGCCTCTAGAGCACAGATACATGTGGTCTATCTAGAACATGCAAAAGCCGAGGATATCGCACAAGTACTCAGCAATCTGTCCAACAACACAAGCGGAAACTCACGAAACAGTTCTAGAAACAATTCACGGAACAACTCTAGAAACAATTCTAGAAACTCTAGAAACAACAACAACAACGGTAAAGGTGCTGCCACCGGTGATACCAAAAGTAATTCCTCAGCAGTTGCCGCATTTGATTCCGGCATTCGAATCACACACGATGAAAATACAAACTCTTTGGTCATCATCGCCACACCCGATCAGATCCAATACGTCAAACAGGTAATCGAAAAGCTAGACATTCGGCGCAAACAGGTTTTTGTTGAAGCGGTAGTGTTAGAGCTGGCGAGTGATGAAACTTTTGACTTTGGACTCGGAGCACACTTGGGTAAGCCCAACGACGATGGCTCTCTGTCCATCTTCAGCTCTCAGTTAAATGGTTCATCCTTTGGCCTTTCGGCAGATCTTCTCAGTGGAATGGCAATGGGTGTCTTTGGAGAGCCCGTCTCTGTCAATGTGAGCGATGGACTTGGAGGGAGCGCTTCGATGTCTGTACCTGCTTTCGGTATTGCACTGAACGCACTGCAGAGCAATTCTTCTGTCAACATTTTGTCCACGCCAAACATTTTGACTCTGGACAATGAAGAGGCCGCCATTATTGTGGGTAGAAATATTCCATTCCCAGTATCGACTGGTCGGGACAACAACAACAATCCCATCATTTCTTATCAGCGAGAAGATGTTGCCATCACCTTGAAAGTGACCCCACAAATCAACGAATCCAACTACGTGACGCTAACCGTATTTCAAGAGGTCCAGGAAGTTGAAGAAGATTCTCAAGGATTGGATGTAGCCACAGCAGGGTTCATTACGTCCAAGCGTTCTGCAGACACTACAGTTCTAGTTAAAGACAATCAAACCGTTGTCATCGGTGGACTAATAGGAACCACTGATACCAGTGTAGCGACCAAAGTTCCCATCTTGGGAGATATCCCCATCATCGGAAAAGTTTTCCGCGGGAACAGACAGTCCTCTCGTAAATCCAATATGCTCATATTTTTGACACCACACGTTATCGATGATGAGAGTGATTTGGAAGAAGTGTACAGAGTCAAGGTCGCCCAAAGACAAGAGTTTATTCGTCGATTCTACGGAAAAAGCAGACAACAACAAGAGAACGAACTGGAAAAACTGCTTCAATACAGCATGAACCACATCGACAAGCCGTCTGTATACAGAGGCAATGAACGTTCTGAGAACAACTGGGAAGTCATTGGATCTCAGGCGCCTGTTGCTGAACCGATTGAAGGGGCTACCAATACAGACTCCAATGCGAGCTCTGAAGAAACCACACCAGCAGCTGACACAGAAAATGAAACAGTTGAGGCACCTCGCATCGAATCTACTGAAGAATCCAAGTCTACAAACGACACCGATTCAACAGAAGACAATACCGAAACAGATTCGCAAATAGAGGAGACGCCGTAATGGGAATCCGACGCGTCGCCAGGGTCTCTTTTGAATACAACAGTCCTTCCATAGCCGAAAAGGCGAAAAGTACTGGGATTCTGCACCTAAATGATTTAACTGTTGAACAAATTGATGTTCAATTCATTAGACCGCTCTCTCTCGGTCTTGTTCGAGATCAAATGGCACTCCCTCTATGGGTTAAGGACGGGCATTTAGAAGTTGCGATCGGTGATCCCAGTCAGTTCCAACTTCTCGATGAATACCGAATATTCTTTGGCAAACCCATCCGTCCGGTTCTAGTTGACAGTACCAAACTCCCCGCGTGGATCAATCAAGCGTTTGATCGTGCCACTCAATCAGCCTCTGCACTAATGGAAGAGATGGAACGAGATGGTGAAGTGGAAAAAGACGGTGAGATTCTGATCGGTGAAGATCTACTGGACAATCCACAAGCAGCTCCAATCGTTCGCTTTGTAAACTCATTGCTCAGCCAAGCGATCAAACAGAAGGCCTCTGATATCCATATTGAACCCTTTGAAAAGGATCTTGAAGTTCGCATGCGGGTAGATGGTGTGCTTCAAACGGAAGTTCAACCACCCAGTGCATGGAAGGGACAGTTGGTTTCTCGTATCAAGGTGATGGCGTATTTGGATATCGCAAAGAAAAACGTTCCTCAGGATGGTCGCATTCGTACACGTATGGCTGGGCGGGCGATCGACATTCGTGTTTCGACAATGCCAGTGAGACACGGTGAACGAGTTGTAATGCGTATTTTGGAGAAGCAAACCAACTTTTCCTTAGACGGCGTGGGAATGGCAGCCGATACTCTCTCTCGATTCAGAGAGGTGATCAAGATCCCGTATGGAATTATTCTGGTGTGTGGTCCGACAGGATCTGGTAAAACGACGACATTGTATTCAGCGTTGTCCGAAATCAACTCTCCCGATAAAAATATCCTGACGATTGAAGATCCCATTGAGTACGAACTCAAGGGAATTGGTCAAACACAAGTCAATCACAAAATTGGTCTCAACTTTGCACGGGTGGTTCGAGCCCATTTGCGTCAAGATCCCGATGTGATTCTTATCGGAGAGACTCGTGACAAGGAAACCGCTGAAAATGCCATCCAAGCTTCATTAACCGGTCACTTGGTGTTCTCGACAATTCATACGAATGACTCCCCCACATCATTTACCCGCTTGATCGACATGGGAATTGAACCCTTCTTGGTCGCCACCTCAATTACAGCTGTGTTGGCGCAACGTCTGGTTAGACGACTCTGTACACACTGCAAGGAACCTTATGATCCTAGCCCATCGGACCTAAGAAAGATGGACATAGAATCGCATATGGATCTGTTTTCTGGCGTATTGTATAGAGCAAAGGGATGCCCCGAATGTTCAAACAAGGGATACTCTGGTAGAATGGGGATTTATGAACTGATGGTCGTCGATGAAGAGATCCGCCGAGTTGTAGCACAAGGAAAGGATGCCGCCACCATCATGCAGCTCTGTGTATCCAAAGGAATGCGGACCCTCCGAGGAGACGGAATGCTCAAGGTATTGGAAGGATCCACTTCTCTAGATGAAATCTTCCGAGTTGCTTCAGGAGGCTGAGCATGGCGGCATTCGAATACAAAGCGCTTGCAGCGAATGGAAAGAAAACCAGTGGGATCATCAACGCCGACAATAAAAAACAGGCTCGTTCTCAACTGAAAAAAAAGGGACTCTTTCCCACTGAAGTCAAAGAGCAGCAATCCGGCAAAGCGACCAAAGGAGAAGGACTCAGTATTGAAATTGATTTCTCCAAATTCTTTGAACGGGTTTCCGCTCAAGAGTTGGCTGAAATGACGAGTCAGATGGAAACGCTGATTCGAACCTCTATTGATATTGCAGAAACGCTTGAGATCTTAGCGGATCAAACAGAAAACAACATGTTAAGACTAGCCCTTGTCGAAATTAAAGACAAAGTCCAAAAGGGAGAGTCTCTCTCATCAGCGATGAAAGAACATCCAAAGATTTTCAATAATCTGTACGTATCCCTAGTAGAAGTCGGCCAAGAAACCGGAAGACTGGATGATATCTTGGCTCGATTGAGAGAGTACACTGCAAAGATGGTGGACTTACAACAAAAGGTGATCAAAGCGGTCAGTTATCCACTCCTTACAATGTTTATCTCCGGTGCCGTTGTTCTAGGAATCTTCATCGGTGTAATCCCCCGTATTCGAAAGCTCTTTGATACGTTTGGAGCTACCCTTCCCTTACCCACTCAAATCGTACTTGCGATTAGTGACTTCTTACTCAATCGCTGGTACATCCCACTTATTTTGGTGTCCGTCTTTGCCTATACATTCCCAAGATGGTTGAAAACCGAAAAGGGACGATACACTTTTGATACATGGCTGCTCAAACTGCCCTTCTTCGGGAACCTCTTTCGAATGATTTCGACCTCTAGATTTTCCAGAACATTGGCAACTTTACTTCGAGGTGGGCTTCCCCTAGCCGACGCGTTGCCGATTGCACAAAATGTGCTGGGAAATGTGGTACTCGAGGAAGTGGTCTCAGAAGCAACAGACAACATCATCAAGGGAAATGCCTTTGCCACACCACTTTCCGATTCGGGACAGTTTCCTCCATTACTCGTTCGCATGATCGCCGTTGGCGAACGCACTGGCGAGATGGAACACATGCTTGTAGAGGCTTCAGATGCCTATGACCAGCGTGTCGATACCAAACTGAACTCCCTTGCTTCGGTAATTGAACCGTTTATGATGGTGGGGCTGGGAGGAATTGTTCTCCTCATCGGCTCTTCTGTACTATTGCCATTGCTGAACATGTCGGCCTTGGCTCGATAATTCACACTCTCTACTCTCAATATAAATTAGGAGATCCATATGAAAAGAAATCTATTGACCCGTGCAGCCCGTAAAGGGATGTCTCTCATTGAAATCGTAGTTGTCCTCGCTATCCTAGGTATCTTGGCAACCGTAATCGGTGGCTCAATGCTTGGAGCGCTCGACTCTGCAAATCAAGACACCACTCGCATTGCCATTGGCCGCGTCAGCTCTGCTCTTGATATGTACGCTGCAAAACACAGAGGGAAATACCCTTCTACCAGCCAAGGATTGGTCTCTGCAAAAACATTGATGCCAAATGGTGAAGTCCTATTGGACGCCTGGGGCTATGATTTTGTATATCTCAGTCCAGCCCAAGGTTGTGACGCCAAATATGAAGTAAAATCCCTTGGTAAAGATGGCAAAGAAGGTGGTGTTGAATTCGATATGGACATCAGTTCATGCAACCTGAATGGTGAGGAGTAGTCTCCTGTATGCGTCGTGGAATGACCCTCATAGAACTGGTGATCGTAATAGCGATCGTCGGAATGATCGCAGCCATTGCTGCGCCAAGTCTCAATTCGATTTTGGGACTTGAGCAGCAATCGTCTGTCAAAGAAATGGGGCAAACCATGATGTGGCTTCAAGAAGAAGCCGCGATGCGAAACGTCGCATTTCGCATGGAGATCAATTTGGATCGCAATCAATGGACCGTTGAACAAGGCGATCCAACATCCTTAATATTTGCAACTCCGGAAGAAGCAGAAGAGTTTCGCGATGAACAAAAGTCTCAGATGCGACGATTCACAAAGCGCCAAATCGAGTCTGGAGAAGTCGAAGTAGCAGAAGACCCTTCGAAGTTTGGAACCATTGAGGACCCTCTGTTTGAGACCAAACAGACTCTGCCGGAAGGATTGCAATTCGCTTTTGTTTATACTCCTCAATACGGCGAGGACGGGGTGGAGCCCAACTTGGATCTCCCCGATGATCCAGAAGATGAAGCGGTCGCACACATCCACATCTTTCCAGACGGGACTGCTGAACACACGGTCATTCGCATCATTGAAGTGGAAGACTCTGACAGTGGCTATTCTCTGGAAATGGATCCAATGGGGGGAATGGTACGGCTCACAAACGAGATTCTGGACCCTCGAAACTCTTTGGACTGGATCCCCGACGAAGGACCTGATTTCCGATGAGTATATATCTTCGCCAGCACCATAAATTTAGAGGGGTTCGTTTCAGTTCCCAGCGTGGTTTCAGCTTGATTGAAATCACAATTGCTTTATCGATTCTGGTTCTCGCTTTGTCTATCCTAGTCGAAAATCAAGGCTTTGCTGCATTCATGACTCGAGATGCGGAAAAGATTCGAATCGCTACAATGCTGGCAGAGGAGAAAATGATTGAGGCTCAGCTGCATCTAGAATTGGAAGGATGGAAAACGTCAGACATCGATGAAGATGGTGACTTTGATGACTTGGGATCAGAAGAATTCCGTGGATCTGGAAGCAACCTAGATTTGGATGATGAGTTTGAAGACTACAAATGGGCGTATACCATCCGCAAAATTGAAATGAACATGCCTCCTGATATGGGCGGTATGATGGATGATATGATGGGATCTGGCTACTATGGCGACCAATCTCAAAATGAAGATGTTCAAAACAATCAAATGGATCTGGGAGACATTGGGATTTCCTCAGACATGATCACAGAATACCTCTCCGATTACATTCGTGAAGTGCGAGTCATGGTCTGGTGGGAAGAGGATTTTGAAGAAACGGGAGATTATGTCGAACTGCTCACACATGTCGTCAACCCTTCAGGCGTAGTCACCGACCCTGAAGTCGAGGAAACGCAATGATGTTCTCTCGTTCCAACCGTGGCCTCACACTGATTGAAGTGGTCATCTCACTGGGCATTTTGGTGTTCATGGGCGCCATGACCTGGCAAACGATCGCTGGCTCTTTGATGCTAAGAGACATTTTAGAATACGAAGACTCGGTGTCTAGAAGTGCCCGAGTTGCCATGGATCAAATCAAAAAGGAGATCCGAGTAGCGTTTCTGACCTCCAACACGGCAGCGGTCAATACTTACCAAACAGTATTCATCGGTAAAGACGGTGGCGACGAGGACCAACTGTGGTTCAATTCGATGGCCCACAGACGTAAATATGTCGGTGCTCGAGAAGGTGACCAAGCTGAAGTGACATTGTGGGTGGAGAAAGGCACTCGCGAAACAGAACAGGTGCTCTTTCACAGAGAATCTGGAAGGGTCGATCACGAACCCGAAAAAGGAGGCGTGGTCCTACCGATGATCACCCACGTCAAAACCTTCAATCTTCGCTATTTGGACGGTACCATAAACGAATGGACCGACGAGTGGGACTCCACTGGTCCTGACCAAAGCAACAGACTGCCAAGGGCCGTTGAGATTACATTGGTCATAGAAAAGGAACACCCAGAAACTGGAGATGAGCAAACGTTCACATTCTTGAACACAGTCGTATTGGAAACAGCCGTTCCAATGAAACGATCTTTGCTCGCTGGAGATGGTGGTGGGAGGAAGCTGCCGATATGAACCTCCAAACCAGACAACATAGACGTTCCGGAGTGGCATTACTCGTAGCGATCACAACCGTTGCGATGCTAACCATTATGGTTACCGAGATCACCTACATTGCTAGAATGCGTCTCATGACGGCAAGCAACCAACGTGACCGTGTTCAAGCGTACTGGCTTGCAAAGTCAGGGACAGGAATTTATCAGTTGATCTTGGCAGCCAACAAGCAAATTGGAAAAAATGAGTTCATTCAGCAGTTTGGACTGGGAGATTCTTTGTGGCAGATGGTGCCGTCTCTCAACACGGGGATGATGCGGATGCTTTTCGTATCAGACTCAGCAGGAAGCGATGTCGATGAAGAAGATATCGAAACCTTTAAGTCTGAGGGAACCGTTTCTGAAAAGGTTGCGGAAGAGTCTAGAGAAGGTGGCGTATTCAACGATAGAAACTTTCTAGACTTCTCTGGAGACTTCTCGGCTGAAATCACCGATATGGAGTCCAAAATTGATATCAATCAGCTGGGTTCCGAAGGCGATGTTTTGCAAGATTCTCCTACAGCATCGAGACTGTTCTCTCTGATGAGCGGTGAAGACAACGACCAATGGTTTCTAGAACGCAACTTGGATCGCTGGGAATTGATTGGGAACTTGAAAGATTGGATAGATCAAGACACCTATCGTTCTGGGGGATTGGGGGGTCAAGAAGACTCTCTGTATGCCAACGAAGACCCTCCGTACCTTTCAAAGAATGCCAAATTTGATACCACCGATGAAATTCGCTTGATTGAAGGCTGGAACGGAGAACTCTTTGAGAAGTTTCGCGATAAGCTGACCATTTGGAGCCGAGGAAAATTCAACCTCAACTCTTTTGACGAAGAGATGCACCGAGCTTTGATTCGTGCAACGTCTCTCTCTCAACCTTCGGACGCCCAATTAGACATGTGCTTCGCCGGAACCGAAGGTTCTGTACTGTCTGCGTGGGACGTCGCTTCGTTCAACACTGGACAGGATTATGCAACCTTTGTGATGAACAACTGCGGTATAGAACTTGATGCATCGAAGATCACCAACGTAACCAAGCAGTCACAAGTTTTTGAAGTGATCAGCACGGGCATGGTGGGAACCAGCACCGTTACGATTACAACCATTTTCGACTATTCCGGATCAAGCACTGGTAGAGTCAAGTACATACGGATTGAATAACATGCACACTAAAACCACAACCATCGAGGTGACACCATGATGATCGGATTGGACATCGGTACCGAAGTCATTCGCGCGTGTCTGTTTGAAGGCACCTTTGGACGCTACACATTCTCGAAAACACTTGAGGAACCCATCCCTCGTAGCTACCTAGATCTTGGCATTCCGATAGATTCGGATGACGAGGACACGGAGGAAGTGGACCCAGACATTCTGGCCCAAGCAGACTTGGAACGACGTCAATCAGGTGCCATCCATGCGATGCTGCGAAAATTTCCAAATGCGGCAGTCGTAACACATCAATCTGCAACTCAAGTGAGTCTACGAACGGTCACGCTACCGTTTACCGACAGTAAACTGATAGCAGAAGCGCTACCGTCCACCGTTGAGGAAATGGTACCGTTTGATTTGGATGATCTCCAAATACAGCATCAAATCTTGAGCTTGGACAACGAATCTGAAGTATTGGTATTAATCACTCGAGAAGACATTATTGAAAGCCACTTAGACAAACTCGAAGGACTCGGTATCAATCCCCAGCACATCCTTATAGACGGAGACATTCTTGGATATTATGCGTCGCAGGGTGTGCAAACCGTGCTTCACTGTGCAGACAACTCCATAGCATGCGGTGTATATCGTGATGGAAAAACATTGGGATTTAGAACGCTGGTCGCAGATCTATCCTCCATGGAAAAGGAAGATCCGACATTGGGTAAGGAGATAATTGAGCGAATACGTTCAACACTGATCTTCTTCGAAGACACACATACAGTCGACATTGAGGAGATATTGCTCTCTGGTGAGGCTGCGATGGATGACTCACTCCTAGATGAACTGCGCTCAGAAATGGGTGTTCCTTGTTCAACGATTCCGTTGCCCCGATCGATTGACAGCAAATGGGGATTGGCATATGCACTGGCGCAAAAGGGATGCGGAAACGGTCATGGACGCGAGTTTGATCTTCGTTCTGATAAGTTTGCCTATCAAGGAAATATCCAGCGCATTGCAACTGCCCTACAGTATCTAGCGGTCCTATCCTTACTTGGATTTATTGGATACGCAGGCTGGTTTTGGACCGAGTTGGCAACAATCAACAAAGAGATCGCCTCTCTTGAAGAAGAGTTGGTGTCCCAAATCAAAGAAACCATGCCAGATTTGCCAGATTCCGTCGTTTCCAATCCATCCACGGTCGTATCCCTCATGCAAGAAGAGATTACAACATCCACAGATAAACTGGATAAACTTGGGTCCATCACCGCAGATGAACCACCAACACTGACGTTGGTGAAAGCAATATCGGAGGGCATGCCTCCTCATGAAAAGGCCCGTATTGATGTCAATGAAATGGTCATTTCTAAAACCAGCATCAACCTGAAAGCTGAAACCGACGGATTTCAAACGGCAACCGAAATCGAACAAGCCTTAAAACAACATCCTCGTTTCAAGCAAGCTCAAAAAGCCGATGAGAAAAGTATGCGAGATGGCATCCGATTCTCAATCATCATCCCACTTGAAGTCGAAGACACAGAGGAGGACGGATAATGTCAGCAGTCCAAATATACAAAGAGAAGGCACTCGATACCTTAGCTGCACTGCCGCCCCGAGACCGAATCCTAGCTGTTGGACTTATCGTCTCAACGTTTTTTGGGGGATTGGGCTTTGGGGTCTACAGCATGAACAAAAGGTTGAACTCGGAGCGTCAAGAAATTGAGCGCGTGGGCAAGTCTGTAGAACTCATTCAAGTGTTGCAAGCCGAACAAGCAGCTCTAGAGTCTGAAGTCGCTCAGATTGAAGAGTCGCTAGCCAAAAATGCGACGACGGACCTCTCTGCATTCCTTGAACAGTCGGCAACCAAATCTGGCTTCAATCCAAAAGAAAAGAACATGCAAGTACGAGAAAAGAGTACCTCAAAAGATGGACGGCTTCAAGAGAAGGTCTTCTCTGTCAGCCTCAGCAATCTAACCACAGAAGAATTTGCCAAGTTTCTCTTCCAAACCGAGACCTCAGGCTATCCCTTGCAAATCCAAACCAGTACGGTCAAACGACGAAAGCGTAGTGATGGGGTCAACCTCAACTTGAGTTTAGACATCGCTGCATACAAGCTCGTGGAGGAAGAATGAAACGCGTTCTCATTGCAGCCGGTGCCTTTATTTGGGGCATCGTAGTCTTTCGCATTGCTCTTGGTGTTCACTTTCCGACTGAGGCTATCAAAAATAGAGCGTCGGTTGAGGTATCAAAGTCTACCAATGATTCGATGCAGCTGAAAATCGGGGATATGGGACTCGCATCTGTTTTCGGTCTCAAAGCCTCCGATTCAATTCTATACACCAAAAATTCCGATGGAGAATCTGTACCCAGCGTTGTCGTCGATCAACTGAGCGTAGTCCTCAGTCCAATTCAAACGTTGTTTGGAGCCTTGGGTCTGTCGGTAGATGCAGATATCATGGGCGGAAACGTTGCCGTAGATGTCAGCGGAGATTCTTTTCAACCGAGTGAAATGGATATTACGGGCGATGTGACTGGCTTGGATCTCAATCTCATTCCAATCAATTCCGATGCATTTGAAGCTGTAATTCAAGGAAAACTCACCACCCATGTAGAAGGGTCTTTTCCACAAGAGAAACCCCACAAAAACTCCGAAGGTCGATTTACACTCTCGGTGGATGGTCTCAGCATTTCTGGCGCGAAGGCCTCTGGGATTGAGCTCCCTGCACTGGATTTTTCTGAAGTGAGCATCGCTGGTCTTTTTAAGAACGGCAAACTTGAAATCACCGATGCCAACATCATCTCTGAGAGTATTGGTCTCGGGATTGAAGGAGACATCATTCTCGCCAAGGTATGGAATCGCTCTCGATTGCGCCTCACGCTGGAACTAAAACTGGGCTCAGAGTTCTCATTGATAGCCAAAATGCTTCCACAGCTTAAAAACAACAAAGTGGGTGAAGAAGATGGGAGCGGTATTTACAAGCTCAACGTGATTGGAACCATCAAAGATCCACGCATCAAAAGCAACAGTTCCAGGCGACCCAGTCGAGCCAATCGACCGGATACGAAAAGCATCGAGAAGAATGACCGCCCTACGGATACCAAAAGTCCAGAAGAAAAACGGCGAGAACGACGAGAGCGGATCGAGGCTCGAAAGAAGGCACAAGAGGCTCGAAAGAAAGCTGGTGGAGTCGATATGCAGGATAGACCAATGCGAGATCGACCAAACCGCCCTCTGTCACGCGTTCCAGCCTTGGAGCGGGATGAAGATATGGAAGATGAGGATGAAGATATCATTGAACCGGGAGATGACATCATCGAACCTGGAGATGAAGAGGACGATGGGGATTTCGAACCAGGTCAGGACGATGATGACGATATCAATGACGATGAACCCAGTGATGAAGACGAATAAGAACTGAGCATCATCCGACTGGAGACTTGTGTTTTTCCACCAGTCGGATGCGTTCAATCACCATTTCCTTGTCGATGGCTTTGAGCATGTCGTAAATGGTGAGTGCAGCAGTTGTAACGGCTGTGAGTGCTTCCATCTCGACACCTGTTTTCCAGACGGTGCCAACGGTCGATAGAATGGCTACCCCACCTTCAATTATCTGTAAGTCTACAGAGACAGCATCAATCGGTATGGGGTGACAAAGCGGAATTAAATCCGCTGTGCGCTTTGTGCCGCAAATTCCCGCCAACTGCGCTATAGAAAGGACATCACCCTTCTTGTTGTTGCCCATCGCGATACTCTGCATACTTTGAGGAGATAAGCGGATGAACCCCTCTGCGATCGCAACACGTTTTGAGTTGGGCTTTTGTAAAATGTCCACCATCTTGGCATTGCCATCGGCGTCTATGTGGGTCAGTTTGTGGGTCATACACACTCCAAATATCTATCTCCATACCTATCTTGATCAATCAACGGAGTCCAAATTGGGTTACAATCAGACTCATGACACAACGACTCATCAAATGGTTGGCTATCGGATTATTCCTCCCAATAGTTGTCATATTGGCAACCGTTCAAAGTACCGTCGGCATACCCTCTATAACCTCTGAAGGGATGCATTGGTCGACGTTCGACTACGCAGGATGGAGAGCAAATGGTATTACCGTATCCTTTAACAACACTGTACAAGTTGACTGGGTAGAAAACATTCAGCCTCTCTCAACTGAATCTACAAACGAACAGACCGCAAATGCCCACACTCCCAATTTCTTTGCAAATCGAATTGAATCCGTAGAGATTGACAACCTGATCGTCCACCATGGTGAAAACAGCTATGACACAGGGCTTAATGGAACCGTCTATCCAACCATTGCCCTCACAAACGATTGGTTGTCTGTGGGACGAACCGATGAAGCATGGCTCGTATCTGGAACGGTTGACTCAACGTCAGACGAGTTTACAGACTCCCCCTTGCAGGGCTGGCTACCAAAGCAATCGGCTGTGACCTTCATGTTCTCAGCCTCCATCACAGACCTCGACGCTCCGATTGAAGGAGCTCTACAGCAGCTTGAACTGACCCATCCGTTACTGGG
Organism: uncultured Pseudomonadota bacterium; assembly: GCA_937911635.1. Taxonomy (GTDB): domain Bacteria; phylum Myxococcota_A; class UBA796; order UBA796; family UBA796; genus CAJWHX01. The sequence continues at coordinate 12,895 of CALDQI010000769.1, forward strand.
AACCACGATGCGAATCCCAGCCCTGAATGTATCCATATCCAGAGAGGACCTTGGATGGACGGGGATGGCAACCACTTCAGCCGCAGAAAGCGAATTGGAGTGGCGAACAATCCCGACACCTGATCATCCAACCCAAGCCGATTGGGCAATCAATTACACCATCGCGCTGCAAGATTTGACCAACTGGTTCAACGTCGTCATTACCGATGCGGTGCCCCTTGGATACTGGACGGGAACCATTACACCTCGAGAAGCCACCATCACCGGTGCAGAATTGGGATTTGAGGGACAGCTCTACGGTGTATACCTGTTGGAAAATGGCTACCCGATCACCTACCTTCCGATACATTCATCTACCACTCGATCACTGGGACCGAACCTTCCCAACTGGACCCCCTACTCCAAGATGGGTTGGCTGGCGAAGGCGGTGATCGCTGGAGAAGACGCGTCCTTCTTTACCCATGATGGATTCAATGAGGAAGGACTGACGCGTGCACTGAACGAACTCTATAAGGAAGTCGACAATCCCATCGGTGGGTCTTCGATCACCCAACAAGTCGCCAAAAATCTCTTCTCTGGAAACCGAGCGACATTGGATCGAAAAGTCGAAGAAATGGTCTATACTCTGGGACTGGAAGCGGCAATCTCTAAGGAGGCTATCTTGGCGCTCTACCTGAACTCCATTGAATTTGGGGATAAGATCTATGGGATTACCGAAGCCTGCAATCAATACTTCCTCAAAAAACCAGAATTCCTGACGGTCAAAGAGGCTGTATTCTTAGCCTCGATCTTACCCAATCCACGATCTGGCTACAAACGATCGAAACTCGGCAGACCACCCACCAGACGCATGCGGGCGATCTTAGAAAACTTGGTGGCTGGAAAGCACATCACTCGCAAAGCGATGAACGATGCCATACAAGAGCCGCTTCGGTTGTTGTTGCCGGTGGAGTAAACCAAGGGACGTATATTGAAGACACACGATTCTATCTTAACCCACGCCAAATAAAACAAGACCCAATAGACTCAACAACATCAGACCACCACCCGTTGAACTGTCATCTCGTCTTTCAATCACTCTTTTCGGCGTGGAAAAGAATCCTTTATCACCATCATAGATTTCAATCTTATCTATAGTGATCACATAGGTTTCCAAAGGTGTAGAGAAAAATGTCTTCTCGCCCTTAAAGACCTGAATGGTTGTTAAATCTACTTTTACATATGAGTACTCTGGTATACTTAGGAATCCTTTTCGACCGTTATAAACAGACAGCACCTTTCCTTTTTTATGACGAGTTTGAACAGGTTCAGAAAACATACGACTCAGCCAACCATCACTGTGTCGCTCTTCGTAGATCCCATCCGGAATTCGATCCCAATGTTCAAATATCTGCAATGGATCTCTCGACAAAATACCCAACTCTCGGTTCATATAAACTCCTGTTATTATCAAACTATACTCTACCTCATACGATTTACATAGTCCATTGTCATCAATCATCACACTCTTAAGAATCCATCTTAACTTTCAGAACATCTACACTTCAAAAGTTATCGTCATAATGAGGTGTTAAATAGTGTCGATAACTGGTATGCAATTTGTACATTCATATCGCTTGCATCTCTGTTACACTCGTACCATATTCATTCTATTGGAGGAATCATGGAACGACGTCTATTTGGCATAGCAGCGATCATTGCATCTATCGGCTTTCTTATCTCATCAATTGGAGATGGTTTTGCCTATCCACAAGGACCCAATGTCAGTTTGGGCTCCAACCCAATTGTAAGTTTCTATTGTGCTTCGGGAAATGTGGCCTACACTGTACCGTCTGGTCAGTCCTTGATCATGACGGATTTTATCGGTGTCAGTAGCTATCCATACATCAGTTTGAGCAGTGGAGAATACCTGAACTTCTCCGATGGTACACACACACTCATGACTGGCTATAAAGTGAGTGCTGGCACGACCATCACATGTGGTAGCGGTAGTATGGCAATCTCAGGCTATCTCACCCATCAATAAACATTGATTCTGACAAAGTGTGGGTCATCTAGAAATCGGTCTGTTAGACTTGGGTGATCTTGAACCACTTTGGAGGAATTTATGGAACGCAATCTCTTTGGCATCTCTGCCATCATCGCATCGGTGGCCCTGCTGGTCTCTTCGATTGGAAACTCTTTTGCTCTTCCGCAGGGCCCCAGTGTGAATACCGGTAGTAACCCTGTCTTTTCCTATGGTGGAACGATATCCAACAATACCGTCACCCTCTTTACAGCGCCGTCGGATCAAACGATGATTGTCACGGATGTCGTGCTTACAATGGCTGAACAAACCTGTACATCGACCGTCACATTGAACACCAGTGTCGGCAATGTGTCCAGCTTCAAGCTGTATTCTAAGTTCTATTCTACCGGGGATGGCTATGGACGTTCAGCCACCTCCATTGAACCAAAATCCATTTCGCATTCTTTCAACAGTGGGGTTCCAGTCGGTCTGAGTGATGGTATGGACATTGTGGAATCGGGTGGATGCAACGTCTCCTACACAGTCTCGGGGTATTACGCCCATCCATAGTTCATCAAGCATCTGCTAATTATGGAAGCTCTTTCACAAATGACGTGGAAAGAGTGGGGTATGTATCGTCAGTATGTGACTGGTGGTGGTCTTATTCGAGATTGGTTGGAGCAGGTGGCTTAATTTCAGTTTTTGTCTTTATTATTTATTGTTTCCATTATCTTTTCGTACATTTCCGGATCATCTTTTGGTTTTATTATGTCTTTTAAGATAACTCCATTACTCAAGTAGATTGCTGAAAATATTAATCCTCCTATTGATCCTATAAGAAATATTGTTTTTTGCAATATGAAGCAGGTAATTAAACTAGTAATTGCAATTATTAATCCAAGAATAATTTGTGTTTTGTATTTTTCTAAGTTTTCTTTTTGTTTTTGAGCAACTTTTAGTCCTTTTTGGAATTTTTCTTCTTTTTTCGCTTTTTCTTTCGCTTTTTTAGCGGCTATTTTCTCATTTTGATAATCAACCCATTCTTTTTCGGTTTCAGGTGTTGGTGCCCCATATTTTTCCAGTATTTCGCTGGCACATTTTTCGCTGCACAGACTCTTCTTCATTGCTGAATCTGTACCAACTAGAATATTGTGTATTGCTCCTTCAGTGCTTTTTCTTCCGCACCAGTCACAGGTGTGTACGTACATATTTAAATCCTTGTGTAAAATATTGATATTTGGTTATTCATATCATCATGTCAACGAACCCATCAAGTGAATACCTATCCGTGAAGGAAGCAGCGGCGCATTCCGGTGAGTCAGTATAGACAATTCGAAAGTGAATACGTGAACTAAGGTACCGACATGACTGACATAGAATCGACTATTCACCATCGACGATGTAATTGATTCTTTCCAATAGTCTCATACACACCACAACCGTCTAAAACGAAAAGGGGCACCTTACGGCACCCCTTTAAAATCTTTGATATCAAATGTACTTCTAGATGGCTGGTCCGACTATGTCTTACTCGCCCTCTTCTCTAGTGAACACTTATAGTTTAGTACCCGCAGAGTCTGCTGATACTTCTATTCTAAGCCCTTTCTCTCTTCGTCTCTCTCCAGCACTTGGTCTCCAACACGAGGCTGTTGACCGTGACCGTACTCTTGATTGACTCCAACTGAAAGAACCGTCCTTATCCATTCAACTCTCCGAACTCTGTTTTGTCGTCTTACGAGAAGAGACAACCCCGTGAAGCTGCACTTTCGATTCGCCTCGTGTCCGGTGTTTTCCTGGTTTCAAACTTACTAGAACCCAGTCCTTTCGAACCAAGTTCCTTCATCCAGAGACAAGCTCTAGATGTCTATAGAACGTTCTATTCTTATCCGAATCTGAATGACCCACTGTGTCTGTTTCAGTTCATATACCTCCCCGACAAGTTTCCTCCGCTGTTTCCAACTTCGGGCACCCACCTGAACTGTACATGATCATAAAACCATGACTGAGCATTTCATTTTCTTCTTCTACCTACAACTTCCGTCACTGCCACAAACTTTGCGTCCGATTCTCTTCCCTCTGGGTTACCCCTTCGTTCACAGTTTCTTCTTCAATGTCCGCTTCCGCTGCGTCTTTCATTGCTACCCAATCGCCACTTCCATGGCTCTACAGCTACCAAACCCTTGACCGCCCATTACTGAACTGCCGAAGACTGGTTTCTATCTATCAAGGTTCTCATCGTGTCTTTCTCCCCACCGAAGCGGTTTGTCTGACTCTCTGAAACCCTCGTAAACCCCTTTCGGGACTGTCAACACTCTGCTCCTCTTTGCATTTCACGCTTCCACGCTTACACGCTTCCACACTTTGCTGCCTTGATCTTTCATTGCTTTGGTCCTTCACTGCTCTGACTACTCATTTCTGACTACCCATCGCCTGTGCTCTCTCGTCGCTATAACTTCTCGCCGCCTTTGACTTCTCTTCTTGCGACTTCCCGCTGTTGTGTCCGTCCTCCAACTCTGATTCAGTCCGAAACAAGTTTCTTCCTTCTTCATTGCTGCATTCTTTCCACACCTTGGTCTATCACTGTCTGATTGGCCGATGGTTCATGCCGATTCACTTGTGTTGTAGGTTTAATCGGTGCTTGATCCGTCACCTGCTTCTCCTCTCTTTCCAGTTCTTTCCACTCTCTTTCAAGAGTTTCTGTCCCCTTCAATCGATGCATTCAAAGTCCGAAGACTCTTTCCTGCGTTGGTTTCACACGTTTATTGACTGTTATTTCGCACCATCCAACTACAGATTTTGCCACTGTCTTTGTTCACTTCGACTCAAACTCTCCCCCATAAATGAAGGAAGTTTCTCTCAAGATCCTCTTCTCAGTCTCTTCACACTCTCAGGTTGTGCCTAAGCACTCCCCATCGCCTCGCCAGCTTTCGCGTTGCCTGCTCTCTACGAGAACGGACAGCATTCTTGCTGCGACACTTCGTGTTTCAGATTCATCGATTCAATCCCTGAGTCTGTCTCCGCTTTTCACAGACGGCTTCTGCTTCCTGTTTCCTTCACCACTCGGTTCCCCCAATACGCTTTTGCTTATTGCGTTTCCCTTGCTGCCTCTGTACCGCTTCCACCTTGTCTACCTCATGCATCGTTTGCTTTACGCTCCCTTTGCATTCCGCATCCACTTTGACTTGGTATATCCCAAACACGAACAGCTAGGCTCTTCGCTGGTTTCTACCGCATCGTTTTGTCAGAATCGTACATTTTCTTCAGAACAGTTCCACCTTTTCCGGTTCCATATGGAGCCTTCCAAAGCCAGAGTCTCCTAACTGAAAACTCTTTTGTTGGTTTTTATTTCACACAGTATTGCATGTATAAAATATTCTTAGTAGATGATTCACTATTTTCCGTACATCAATGTCAAAGATCCGCGCTTCTTACGATTTGCAAGTGTTAACCTACGTTTTCGGGAAGCTTACCAGTTACAAGAACCGGCTCTTTGTAACTTAGTCGTCACAGAACAAACTGTCAACAAGACAAGCAAACTTTTTATAAATAAAATATTATGTCTGTATTTTTGTCTTAAAAAACATCAATGTATATCAGCCATCTACACTAAGGTCTTCCCGTTCAACCAGACTTTACCAGTCCCTTCAACAACTTTACCGATCGTCCACGACGCTACGTTCAAGCTGTTTAAGAGCGATCGCACCCCTTCTGGATCCGGTGTAATTACACACATCCCCACATCTTTGGGGCGAGAATTCTTGCGTGGCTTTGATCAAGCGGAAGTGTTGGCTCAGTCGATTGGGCAAGTTCTAAATATTCCACATGTAAAGCTACTAAAGCGTGTGGATTCTTCAGAGCAATCGGTCAAGTCTTGGGAACAGCGTCAAAATACACAAGGGCGTTTTGAAGCCCTACAGAGTCGACCCAGAGTACTTCTTGTTGACGATGTGTGTACTTCAGGAGCTACCTTAGAAGCAGCGGCCCAAGAGCTGCTGTTGCACGGAACTCAAGAAGTTAAAGCATTGTCTCTCTTGTCACGTCAAATTTAATGTTACGCTATGGAAGATATGAGACTGGATAACAGATTTGTAGATAGAGGAAGAATATGTCTTCTCATTTGAGCCACTTTACAACGAATGCCTACGAACGATATTGGTTACCTGTAACGGTTCGTTCAGCTTGGGAAATGTCTGCCGCT
>CALDQI010000770.1:0-4367 GCA_937911635.1 uncultured Pseudomonadota bacterium
TTGATTCTGTGAGTCTCGCTCCAACATTTTCAACAGAATCTGCAGGGGCTATGGTTCAAGGTCAGTTTTAATCCTTAGCCTTGTTTTTTGGTCGGGATTTAGAGGTCGGCAGAGTGAGAAGGATAAAACACTGTTTGGTCAAGGTATCAATCTTGCAGATGGTTCCATCAATGCAGGCGGCAATGATCAGCAGTACCAGCAATGTGTCGCTGATATTTTGCATGCGGTTGGAAAAAGATACGATGCAGAAGGATTCTTACCCAGTATGACTATCCACAGTCAGTAAGATTGATCCAGGCTACTGATTGTTCATGATCATAGATGGACAATCGTTGTCGAATGCACACTGAATTTAGAACTCGCAGGCCGAGAAGATACCGATAACCCCACTGAAGTTGGATGAGTAGTTCATCATGTAATTGTTTAGTATGAGGTCATCCAGACCATCTTGGTCCAAGTCTCCCAATGAGTAGGCTTCTGTGATATCTTGAAACAATACATCCGCATTTTGAAAAGTCATCGTTGCTGTATCGGTGCCGCCTGTATCGAGTCCGGTATCTTCTTGTTCCCAATATGACTCCAGTGTAGAACCATAAAAGACCCCCAAATCCCACGTAGATGTTGCAGGATTGATCCATTTTACCATAAGATCATTTAGACCATCTCCATCTATGTCCCCCGCACTACGTCCGAATCCGTCGTCATAATGATTGTTGGTCGCTTGTCCTTCAAAGACCAACGCTCGTTGGTCTTCGTAGTTTTGTTGCGGACTGTTGGGGGCAAATGAAGCACCCAAGAAAATGTTGTATTGCCCTTGATTGCTCTCCACCATAAAATCCTCAAGTCCATCGTTGTCGATATCTCCAACACTGCCGTATAAACTGGTATTGCCATTGAACAAAATGGTGTAGTCTGCCTGAGCCATAAAGATTTCATTGGACAATGACGGGATTGAAGATCCTAGAAATAGGTAGAGGTTATTGTTTGCAGATGTTTGCGCCAACAGATCTTTGATTCCATCACCATCGATATCAAGGGCTTTTGCAGTGGTTATTTCTACAAAGGTTTTATCGGCTGTGGATAGGCTTAATTCTCCCGAGAGTAGATTCAGTGTTGAAGAGAAGTAGAGATAACCGATACCTGAAACGACAAAATCATGCCGTGCACCATCGGCAACAAGCAATAGGTCGGCTAGCCCATCCTGATCGATATCGCCGATATTTGTCCAATCGTCTAGGGAGTCTCCAGAATCAATACCATGCCAATACATACGTTGGGAATCATTTTGATTCGAAGCGGAGAAGTCTCCACTGAAGTATAGAGAGGTCAGACCGTTGAAGTTTCCAGACCAACTGTAGGCATATGTAAAGTCGTGAAGCCCATCACCATCGATATCATCAACAACACCAATCGGGTGCGCATCCGAATTCGCGCTGATGAGAGGGGTTTCAGAATACAAGACATCTGATAGACTTGCAATGGGGGTGCTCTCTGAGAAGAATGCTCCTGGAAAAGTATTGATCGTAAAGCTACCGACATTTCCTGAACCCACCAGAAAGTCAGGGGTTTGATCACCGTCAAAATTGCCAACACCACCCAATCTAAGGCGATTAAACCCTTCCATGACGTATCGAGCATCTCCAAAGTTCATTGTCTGATTGCAAAGGTTCCACGAGCGATCTGAAATCCCATCCCCATCCAAATCGGTCAAACAGGTATGGGGGTTTGTTTGTGGTGCCGCACCAACATAGGTCATATTTGAATTGTCGTTGCAATCATCTCCGCCCATGACAGCATTGCCCACAACGGTTTGGTAATTGACATCTCGATAAGAACAAGAATGGCTACCACCTTCCCAAAGATTCGGATCAAATCCACTGCATTCAACAAAGCAATCGTTGTCGTCGTCGACTTCATTGGGTGGTAAACCGCCAATTAGGGTTTCGTTCACACAATCATCATAAATTCCATTGCATCGCTCTAAGGCATTCGGATATCGATAATTCGATTGATCATCACAATCCTCACCACCAGAAATGCTTTGCGTGCTGTGTTCCCACAAGACAGGTTCTACATCCAAGGAACACTCAACATATCCATCTCCATCATCATCGACTTCATCGGACAATGGGGTTAAATCACCCAGTAAATCATTGTTACATAGATCCACTTTTCCGTTGCACAACTCTCCGTGATCCATATATTGACATCCGCTGCATAGTCCTTGTCCACTGTCGATGGATTGGTTGACGCCATCGGTCATGTGCAGAGCATCATTTTCGGGATGAACCCACTCATCTGTATCGTTGCAGTCATCTGGATTGGAGACATAATTTTGAGGTTGTTCACACAAACGAATTAGGAACGTTGGGTTTCCATATCCATCTCCATCGGAGTCGGGATACCACTCCAACAGATCCTGAGGTAAGACACCATAAGTGGTGTCCCCATCACAATTTTCATCAATTGTTAACGTACATTGCTCTAGAGCGTCGGGATGAATTAAAGGGTTGGCATCGTCACAATCACCTGAATTCTCTACATATCCAGCGGGCTGACCACATTGTATGAGGGCTTCACTGGCATTCCCAAAGAGATCACCGTCTATGTCCAGATACCACGTTGGAGAACCGAGTGGAACCATCGTTCCACTCGACTCATCAATCACTCCATCACAATTATCGTCTTCTCCATTACACAACTCCATTGCAGAGGGGTTGTGAGAGGGGTTGTTGTCATTGCAATCGGTTGGGTGTTCAACATAATTGCTGGGCTGATACATTGGACAGACCATAAGGGCATCGTTTGGATTTCCAGCCCCATCGCCATCACTGTCTAAATAATAGGAAACAACGTTTGTTGCAGTCGATTCATCGACCACACCATCACAATCATTGTCGACTCCATCACATTGTTCTGTGGCACCTGGATTGGAAGTAATATTGCCATCATTACAGTCTGTTGGCTCAGATACAAATCCTGGAGGCTGCTCACAGTCGACTTGGGAAATGGCTGGGTTGCCATAGTTGTCACCATCTTCATCTTGATACCACAGTTGGACCCCGAGGGAACTGGGGTCATTCACAAACCCATCACAGTTTTCATCTTGGTCATCGTCATCACAGACTTCCACTCCTCCTTCTTGTCCTTGGACAAACGGGTGGGTCATAGGGTCTCCATCATCACAGTCCCCAGGTATGCGAACAAAATTACTGGGTCCATTACCATCCTCATCCATGCACGCATTTTTTGTGATTTCGATGTTGCCAAATCCATCCCCATCTCCATCTGCATACCACAGAGGGGCATCCAATCCATCATAATTATCTACGAAGGTATCACAATTATTGTCCAGAAGATCACACCGTTCAACACCATCTGGATTGGCAAAGCTAGTTGTGTCATCGCAGTCAAAAACAACGACTCCATTTCGAGTTTTGGATTCGACATATTGATCTGGTTTATCCTTTGGGCAAACCGTTTCAGAAATGGTCACAACGCCAAATCCATCGCCATCGCCATCAAAGTAATAGGTGATTGGTCGCATGATATCTGGATTGGAATCATCACAGTCTATGTTGTCTAGAAGGCGATCGCCATCATAGTCATGGTCAGGGTTGTCTACAAAAGAGTTCGTTCGATCATCACTAATATTGGGGAAGCACCCAAGGAGATAGGTCAAAAATACAATCATCAATACCTCAACTAAACATGGTCACCAATACAATTTAGGCAGTTTGTGTTTGTTTAACCAAGAGAATGACCGATTATTGTGCTCTGTTTAGGAGCATCTCCTCTTTGCTCAGTTGTGATTTCAAACTCTATGTGTGTATAGTGCAATTCCTGTCACTCCAGACCGTCCGACATTAGAGGTCGTATTTGATGTGCTGATATACGAGAATCCCACACTATTTTTCTATGGTGAGTGCTCAAACAATCACTTGCAGAGTTCATTGGCAACAAACATCATTCGATGCAGCATGTGTTTACACATGAGGTGATGGTATAGTCACCCATAGATTGAAGTATATGCCGGTGCCGTCGTTGAAGATCTCCTATGATAACTATACGATTCTTTATTGATTTCTATATGGCTACCAGCCAAATCCAGCGCTTATTTCAACGAAAGGAAACAACTTGGGTTGAGGGAGCGTGAGTGCTGGTCCGTACTGAAAATAAGCCGCGCCGGCATTGGCATCCAAGATGAGTTCGGAACGCTCTCCAACCGGAACGAGCCACGTTGCCGAGCCACTCATTTCCGGTCCAGAGGTCTCCACACCGTTCTTTGCACTGCTGAATTGAAACCCCAGTTCATCCCCAGATGTCTGCACTTCTGCAAATCCAGCGCCTATAGAACCACGGACCTG
>CALDQI010000771.1:0-4340 GCA_937911635.1 uncultured Pseudomonadota bacterium
CCTCAGGATCCTGGAAGGTCCGCGGAAGAATTCTGAAAGCATCTTCAGCAACCTTTCCGTTGGAATCGCTAACGTTACTTAGAAAAATGCTCCCAAATTTTGGGTGGTGGCCTCACAACTGAATAGGTCTAGCACTTGGGATCACATTGCTTGTCAAGTCAGAATCTAGATTGAAGAGTGATGACAAATAAGTGCATATGTGTAAAGAGTAGGTCAGTAATTTTATTTCAACTTGTATTGAGTAGGGATTCTCATCATTCAAACGAGGACTTTGATGGTATCGATTACATTGAAGGTATATGCTGTCTTGAGTGCCCTAATAATATGCTCAAGTTGGTATTGGTATGATGCATCAACAACTTTAGGTCTTGTGTCGTCTCTATTCGTTTTTGGGGCCAATATTTATTGGATATCTCGGTCAGTAGATGCCTTTCTTCAATCCTGTAAAGTAGATGGATCCAGTAATGCAGTCGGATTTCTTTTCAGTTTTCGAATATTGATATTTCTTCTATCCATTTTGGTGATTTTAGTTGCGTTTGGGTGGGTTCCCGTGTTAGTAGGCAATAGCCTAGTCGTATGTACCTTATTGGGAAGCGCGCTAGCCTTCGAACACCTCGATAGAAAGGACAATTTGAATGAGTAAGCCAGGTACCACTGAGTATAAATATTGGTTTGATTACTTAATGCCAGATCAGCATAAATCTGTTGTTAGTTTCTTGGGTGAAGGCGCCACTTCAGTGGATGCCGAAGTGGTTTTTGCTTCTTGGGTTGTATGTTTCACGTTACTAGCAGTCGCTGTACTCGGACGTATAGGGCTGAATAGTGTTTCAAGCAAAGAAGGGGTGAGCAAATATTACGCCGACGAGAGTCTTTCAATGCGAAATGTGTTCGAGCTATACGTTGGTTTCATTAAAGACCTAATGGATGATATATTAGGACGTAAAAATACAAAAGTTTTCTTCTGGTTCTTTGGCGGACTATTTTTGTATATCTTAACCAGCAATTTGTTGGGTTTGTTACCCAATGCGACTTCTCCATCGATAAATATATCAAACAACGTTGCTCTTTCAGTCAGCGTATTGGCGTTCTTCACAGTTGTGGGTTTTCAGCGTCAAAAATTTGGGTTTATCACTCATTTGTTTGGTCCGAAATTACCAGTTATGTTGATTCCAATCTCCTTATTGATATTTTTGATTGAGGGAGTCGGTACATTTGTAGTTCGGCCAGCATCATTGTCCCTGCGTTTGACAGGAAACATGAACGGTGACCACACCATTTTGGGGTTTGCTTATAGCTCATTCCCATATGTATTGCCTCTAATCGCGTATGGACTGGGTATCTTTGTATCAGTAATTCAATCTTTCGTATTCACACTTCTTTCGATCATTTACGTGCTTCTTTCATTAGAACACGATGATCATCATTAAAACTTATTATCAACAACACAATTTTGTGGAGAATATCATGAAAAAATTATCTGTAATCTTTACCGTAGCAATCGCTATGCTTTTCGTATCCAATCCTGCGTTTGCTGAAGGCGCTACAATCATCGCTGATGGTAAGGCTGGAGACGCTGGTTGGGTTGCCGTCGGTGCCGGTTTGGCGATTGGTTTGGCTGCGCTTGGTGGTTCTTTGGGGCAGGGTAATACTGCAAAAGCTGCAATGGAAGGAATGGGTCGCAACCCAAATGCAAACCTTCAAACTCCAATGATTATCGCGATGGCTTTGACTGAGTCTTTGGTCATCTTGGCATTCTTGATTGCTTACTTCTTGCAAGCCAAAATCTAAACGGCTTGTTTTGATTGAGAAAGGGTATCTTCGGATGCCCTTTTTACTTTTAGTAGATTCCCTTCGAACAATTGAAAAATACCGTGCTCTTGGATACAGTTGAAAAGGCGATATAGTACAAATAATTGATGATGGAGAATAGTATGACACTCTTGTGGTTTGCAATGGCTTGTGGTCCTAAAAAACCGGTAGAAGAAGCCCCAAAAGTCGGATGGCATCAAGAAGAAACATGGACACTTGCATGTTTTCATCCGCCTCAGTATGACACCATGCTTGAAATGGAACGACGAGACTCTTTGCAAGGCAGTATGGATGCCATGCTTCAGCAGTGGGGGGGACAACGTGGAGATGGAATCTCCGTCGATGAGAATACATTGGACCAGATCGATTTTCAGTTTTCTGCGTATCCCAAAAAAGTTGAACAGGTTTCTCAGGAAAACTTAGAAAAGTGTCGACAAGTTGCGACGGGACAACTTCCCAAGGACGATTGGCAAACATGGATCAAATCATTGCCGGCGCAGTTGACGGCTGGTGAATGTCGAATGCACTTTTTGGACACCGTCATGGATACCGACTTCAGCATCGTGTCCAACTTTGACAATTCCTTTCCGATTTGTGAAGGCGATAAGCTTCGTATCTTTGGATCGACATCCGATCAATTTCGAATTTCTCCAGATGGTGAATGGATATCGATTGCTGGAGATCAAAACAACTCCAGCCTGGGTAAGGAGAACTACCCATGCAATATTGAAGGGTGTTTTGACGGCATGTTAATCTTGCGGTTTACCGATAAAGAAGACAGAGTGACCATTCATCCTGTCGGTCCTGAACTGCAGTTTAAGGCTCCGAGAGATGGGTATGTATCCTACGGAATCAATGAGCCAGAAGATATGCTGTACGACAATCAGTGGTATCAAAGTGGTGGGTTGATAGACCACACTGCCGTGACCCTCTCTCCTATAGATTAGGAACGATTGATGTTGAAACGTCTGTTCTTTGCATTGGTGCCAGCACTGCTGTTGTTTGGAGCGACCGAGATGGTTCTCCGAGTAATGGGATGGCCTGAAGTGACACAGGCGTTTGAACACAATGAACCATTTTGGGTGGTTGACCCGGATTTGAAAGATCATCCGATGCCGCACAACGAAGAGAGCACCTCATTTGCAGTATCCACCAATTCGGATGGATTGCGTACCTCGATTGAGGTGACGGATTCTAAAAAGACTTTGCGTATAATGACCCTTGGTTGCTCAACCACATTTGGTTGGGGGGTTGCAGATTCAGAGACATATCCTGATCGGTTGCAGCACTACTTAACGGAATCAGGGTACGGAAATGTAGAAGTCGTAAATGCTGGTCAGCCTGGGTACACTTCCTTTCAGGGGGATTGGCTTTGGGATGCTCTTCTGGATGATTATCAGCCCGATGTCGTTTTGGTTGGATATATTGTTCAAGATGCACGAAAGGCTGCTTACTCGGATAAAAGTCAAGCGATATTACAAGGCGACAACCGTTTTTTGAAGGACAATTTTCTGTATCGATCAAAAGGATATTTGGCTTTGCGATACGGTATGGGTAAGGTTCAAATTCAAGCAAAAGAGCGAAGCAGTCAAGATGAAGGAGGCGCGTTTCGTGTTCCACCTGAAGACTATGTGGTCAACTTGAGGTCATTGATTGACAAGATTCAGAGTTCAGGGGCCAAACCGATATTGTTTGGGTATCCATTAGAGCGAACTGGATATACAGAGCAGCATCGTTTGATATTATCGATTGCAGCAGAAGAATTGAAGGTCGGTCACTTGGATCCACAAGTTCAAATGGAGACAGCAGCCTCTGAATCACGGTTGTATTTTGCCCGGGATAAAGGGCATGCAAACGCTGCAGGAAACGATCAAATTGCACGCTGGGTTTTTGAGTATTTGCAATCCAATCAGTATCTTCCATCCCCCAAGCCTGAGTGATAGCAATGAGAGGGTATACACCATGAAACGAGACTCAACGTTGGTATTGTTGGTCCTCAATGAAATAGATGGACTCAAGTTGGTATGGGATGACCTGCCGATAGATCAGTTTGAACGAACGGTAGCTGTAGATGGAGGATCGACAGACGGTAGTCGAGAGTTTCTTCAGGAGAACGGAATTCCACTGTTGGAACAATCGATAGCTGGGCGAGGTGTGGCTTTTCGTGTGGCTGCGGAAGCGGTGGACACAGATCGATTGATCTTTTATTCGCCAGATGGCAACGAAGATCCAGCAGACATTGTTCGGTTGGATGATGCACTCCTGTCAGGAGCAGATTTGGCTATTGCCAGTCGGTTTGCCAAGGGGTCTGTCAATGAAGAGACAGATTGGTTGCGTCCACGAGCTCGTGTGAACAAGGCGCTCACTTGGATCGCGAATCAAGTGTTTGGCCGAGGACCATACATTACGGATACGATCAATGGATTTAGGGCGCTTCGAAGACAAGATCTATTGGATTTAAACACCACCGTAAAACGTTTTCCGATTGAATATCACTATGGATAGTGATAGTCCAAAAATGATTATATTCA
>CALDQI010000772.1:0-4755 GCA_937911635.1 uncultured Pseudomonadota bacterium
GTTCAATGTTTCCATCGCCATCCACAATCCTTACGGATTTGGCAGGACTCACGGTAATTGGGGTGGTCAGATCCCCCACTAGATGTGACACTTGTACATCATGGAAAATGTCTGACCGTCGACCAATCTCGGTGCCATCACGCAATCGATAAACCAAATCTCCTTCAACCCGCTCTAGAGTCGTCAGCCAAGCTTGACCATGATCGTCAATGAAAATTCGTTCATCTGAAAGAGGGCTTTTATCCAAGCGAATCTGATGGAGACGGATCCAGATGGTGTGTATTTCACCCTGTTCAGAGACCATAGTCAGTTCGTCCCCATCCACGGGAATGCCATTCCAAAAACGCTGCCATCGGAAAAATCGGCGACTCCCCTGTTCGATGACCGTTGGTCCTATCAATTCCTCGACGGGTACTCTTGCAAGCGCTGCCACATCAAGGAGCAATTTATGGGAGTCGACTTCTACAACACCAGTTCCAAGCATCACTTCCGGAGATGATAAATCTTCATTCCAGTGAGCGAACCAGGTCCCCCATTTACGGTTAAATTCCAACCAGGATACTTGGGAAGACCTATACAGGTCTCGATCAACCACACCTGTGACAGCAGGTTTTGCACTCAAGATACTTATCAACAACAAAACAGGTATCATCTGATTTATCCTATGCTGAAACAGTAATTTTATTATAGACCACTTGATGTGAGCCAATCAATTCAAAAACTTGTATTTCTATTGTTCATTCGGTTCAACAATCTTCAAAGAGTTTTTCTGTACTTGTCGATTGAAGAACTCGAGTTCAAGATGACATGTGATTTAATGTTCTGAAGCCTTCTCCCCGAGTTCCTTAGAGAGCGTAACTTTTCTTTCCATCACGGCATTTACCACCCCAAAATGGCCAAGATTTTCATGCGCAGCTCTAAGCATATTCAGAACACGTATTTCAAGGTGCAAGTTGCTACGTTCTCTAGATCTCTCAAGCACAGCATTGCCAATCTCGATGGCACGATGGTTTTCGCCCATCGAAATGAGCAAACTGGCTTGATCACAAAGCAATCGTCCCTCAAGAGTGCGTAATCCCAGTTGACGCGCAATCTCACTTGCCTGTTCACAGCAATCTAGAGCCTCCTTGAATGCCCCTATGTTCTCGTAACTTTTGGCAAGATGACCTAATTGCACAGCTTCAAAACTACGATCACCCATTGCCTGGGCTGAATTGATTGCACGATGGGCGTAGGCTACAGCATCTGTAAACTCTCCAACGGTAAAAGAGGTCTGCCCAAGAGCACCAATTATACGTGACTCAAACTCTTTATTCATAAAGGTACTTGCCTTAGCCAATGCTCGATGGAAATGTTCCTGTGCCTGAACATACCTTTTACATTCGAAATACACTCGACCCATTTCATGCAATACTTCTGCTTCAGAATTGATATCTGAAAGGCTTTGAAAAAGTTCGTACGCGCTGGAGAGTAATTCTAGCGAGCGATCGTAATTTGTTAGTTCGCGTTCCAGACGACCACAACTGAGTAGTTTTACAGCATCAATGCTGGATACGCTGGAGTCATTCTCAAGAGCAACACACAATGCATCGAGTGCCATCTCGGGTTCGGAATGGGCAGGCAACATAAGTTTATCAATGAGAATGCTCGCGCGCTCAAAAGTATCAAGAGCATCTTTTGGACGATGAGACAGATGATACACTTCCGCCTTCTTGCATAAAAACTTGGAAAGTTCCGTTGGGTCCTGCTCTACTTTGGACTCTCCTAAAGTAATGTGTTCAAATGCTTCTTCAGTTCGGTTCGTACGAGCAAGCAACAGCGCAAGAGAACCGTGAAACACTCCTGAAACGAGAGGAATCGTAGTTTCTGACAATGAAATAGATCTGCGATAGCGTTCTTCGGCAACCAGGAACTTTTGCTGTTTCAGCAGTAGATCACCATAATTGCCTCCATGAATCGCTTCAAGCAACACATCCTCTTGGGCTATCGCAATACGGATCGCCCGAGTATAATGCTCTGAAGCCAATAAATATTGTCCCTCTTTACAGTGTACACTGGCTAGATTTCCGAGATACCTCGATTCTATGTTCGGGATTTCTAAACTTCTAGCGAGCATTACGGCCTCTTGATAACAAGCGATGGCACTGTCATTTCGTCCGAGATCAGAGTAGGTATTGCCAAGATTCCCTCGAAACAAACTCTCGGTTTGTTTATTACCGAGTTTATTGCTGATCTGTATCGCCTCTTGGGTCGTATCAATACTCTCCTCAAAATCACCTTTGATCCTCTGAAGAGCCCCAAAACTACCCAAAAAAGACGATAGGTTCTGTCGATCCCCCAACTCTCGAGCGATTTCAATGGCACGACGATAGTACTCTTCCGCTTCCTTAAGTTCATTGAGTTTCAACAATCCCATCCCAAGACTACCAAGATTCTCCCCCAATTGTTGTAGATTACCGAGAGACGTTGAAAGTTGCACCGCTTCTTTGAGAAACTCGACACCATCACGGATAGCAGGAGTGTAGACACTGACGGTTCCAAGTCCGGATAAAGATTTCGAGAGGATATCTGGATCACTGAGCTGACGAGATAGCTGTACAGATTCTTTAAAACTGTCTATTGATTTTGAGTATTTACGTTGTTTTCGATGAATCGTTCCAATCCTGTTTAACGACAAAACCTGTAACCAAAGATCTGACTGATGTCGGCTAGCTTGAAGGGCTTGAGTAGCACGATTTAAAGCTTCTGAATAATTGCTCGCTTGCTCATTTAACTTCGCTTGTTGAAGCAACATATTCACGTGCAAGTGTCCTTGTGAGTCAAAAGACACGGACACATTAGAAAGTCTCTCCTGAATCGGAGCGATTATACTCTCACTCTTAGTACGCTCAAATTTGAACAAGTGCTGTACGATTGAAAGGGCCTGATCAAGGGACAATCGAGATTCGTTAACACGACCAACCAGCAACTGAGTTTCCGCTTGAAAACAGTAGAATCTATATTGATTAAATAGACAGTTGTCACCATTGGGAACGACTTGTTCAAGAAGGTCCTCTGCTTCGTCAAAGTTGCCTTCTCGAGCCAGAAGCAATGCAAGGGTGATTCGAAAAAGGTTTTCTAGGTGCGAAAATAAATCGTGGGTCTCATCAATGACATTGCGCAACACTCTTTTGGCATCGGTCACTTGATCAAGTGCAATAAAAGCATCCGCAAGTCTGCCATTAAGTACAGCAACTCGGTAACGGTTATTCAACCTCTTCGCGGCGGAGATCGCACGCTCATAAAACCCGATGCCCTGTTCATATTCAGAGAGACAGACATAGCAATAGCCTATCTGTGCTTGGCAATCGATGGTAAGCGTAGAAACACCGTCTAGCTGAGCAAGGTCTATGACCGAAGAGAGAACCCCAATTGCCTTCTGGAATTCCCCCTCACGAACATAGACCAAACCAAGGTTGTATAAATAACCACGTGCAGCAAAGTCGTCGCCTATCGATTTTGCTGCCTCACTCATTGCCGTATTTACAGCAATCGCATGCTCATACTCCCCAAGACGTTGATGAGAAATACCGAGCGCCGCTGCAAATAAATACTCCGCAGATGTATCACCAAGTTGTCGAGCGTGAAAAAGTGCTGTGCTCAGAGTCTGAATGGATTTGTCGTGCTGACCAATGCTCCCCAATACGCATCCTAGAGTACCCATAATGCGGACTTCCAAAGCCTTGTTGTTTTGAACTTGAGCCAGTTTGAGAGCATGCTCAAAATGATCAATGGCAGCCGTAAGACATGTGATGGATTCTAGTCTTCCTCGATGAAGACAATTCATACCAAGCTGCTTGTAAGCCTCAATACGCGAAGCAACATCGCCCACTTGCTCTGCAAGACTAAGTGCTTTTGAAAAGCAACGCTCTGCGAAAGGAAAGTGACTTTCAAGCCCTGCCTCGGTTCCCTTATTTAGCAACCATAAAAATCGCTCCTCTATGGTTAAAGATTCATCTAAAAACTCAGTTAACTCAATATCTTCAAATGGGGACACTTTGTCAGCTTTACGTTCCTCGGCACCATTATTTGGAACTGCCGAAAGTGGTTCACTCGGAAACCCATTCGAAGCCAATTCCAAAATGTGAGTCATTTCTAAATTTGCTTGGTCTACATCACCTGCCATCCGCAACAATGTGATGCGGTGCAGCAGAATTGGAAATCGCTGATCTTCCCTCAGATCGGTGCGTTTAAGATACTGCCCAGACAATTCTACACCTCGAATTATGGGGCCGTTCATCTGAAAGAAATGGAGCGCGGCGGTACAACACAGCAAACTTTCTGCTGGGGGACCGTACATCAATGCCTCGATGAAGTTGTCGAGTTCACGCAACAGAACTTGCCCCAATCCAATTGGGTCCACCTCTTTACCTTGCTCGTAGCGATGACCAAAATGACCAGCGTGCTGACGCTTCAGTTCCTCTATGTTAAAACCAGCAACGTGATCATTCAATTGCTGTTGTGCATATTCATGAATTGAAGTCAACATTCCGTAACGATAGTCGCCATTCTCTTGTCGATGTTTGAGAAGCAAATTGTCATCATAAAGGGCCTCGATCAAATCTGCTATCGGTGTTGTATCCACGATATCAGACAGATCGATCACAGCCTCTGCTGCAGACAGATCAAATCCTCCTCGAAAGCAACTGCACTGGATAAGAACAGATTGACCCGCGGCAGTGAGCAGTCCCCAAGACCAATCTAGAGCCGTTTGTA
>CALDQI010000773.1:0-3303 GCA_937911635.1 uncultured Pseudomonadota bacterium
GGCTCTATGAAGCGAAATAATCTCGTGCGTCGAGTCCACTTTAGATGATTAATTTCAATACCACCAAAGCCTCTCTTAAACTTATCTATGGATGCAATTCCTAACCCTCCCATATCATAATCAATTACTCCATGGCTTATTCCTAATTTCATAGCTTCCCAGTGAACCAAAGACGTAGCTGCAAGCCTCATGCCCTCTTTTGTTGCAGCGCTAGATAAAAACGTCATCCGAGAGTTATCTTTTACAAAAATGGCAGCGGCGCCTATACCATTTTCTATCCGCACCTCTATACAATATATAAGTCCCGATTTATGAAGTTCACCTATGGTCAGATAAAATCCTAGTGGATGGGGAACTATCCACCGCGGCGACTGTAATTCTATTTTCCTTTGGTATGAAGTCGGCATTTCCATTTTTACACAACTGGTTGCAAGATGCTTATCCAAAGGCAACGTATTCTGGGACTGTATTTCTGTCGGCATTTACAACGAAACTTGCTATTTATGCGTTGGCACGTGGGTTTGCTGGGTACTCGTTTTTGATTCCGATTGGCTGTGTGATGACGGCTTTCCCAATTTTCTTTGCAGTCATTGAAAACGACCTTCGAAAAGTACTCGCATATTCGTTGAACAAT
Source organism: uncultured Pseudomonadota bacterium (assembly GCA_937911635.1). Taxonomy (GTDB): domain Bacteria; phylum Myxococcota_A; class UBA796; order UBA796; family UBA796; genus CAJWHX01. The sequence goes on from CALDQI010000773.1 coordinate 635, forward strand.
CAGCTTGGCTTTATGGTCGTCGGTATCGGTATTGGAACGAAATTGGCCATTGACGGTGCTTGCGCACACGCGTTTGCACACATTCTGTACAAAGGACTTCTGTTTATGTGTATGGGAGCTGTACTCTTCCGAACGGGAACCACCAAGGCTTCAGAACTTGGAGGGTTGCACCGAACGATGCCCTATACAACCTTATTTTGTATCATCGGTGGGATGAGTATCTCGGCGTTCCCTCTATTTAGTGGTTTTGCAGCCAAATCATTGATTGCTTCTGCCGCAGGATACGAAGGGCTGGTAGCAGTCACCTTTGTCTTGTTATTTGCTTCGGCAGGTGTGATGGAGCACTCTGGGATTAAGATTCCCTTCTTCGCCTTCTTTGCGCACGATTCAGGAAAGCGTCCGGAAGAAGCTCCTAAGAATATGTTGCTTGCCATGGGGATCGCGGCATTCCTTTGTATTGCGATTGGCGTCTATCCAGACATGCTCTATGGTCTGTTGCCCAATCAAGCCTTTGATTCACATTATGAAGCTACCTACAGTGCATACTCTGTGACCCACGTGATCACCCAGTTTCAACTGCTGTTGTTTGCCGCATTGGCGTTTGGACTTCTGATGCGATGGAAAGCCTATCCACCAGAGGTACCTTCTGTGAATCTAGACTTCGACTGGGTGTATCGTAAAGCGTTGCCTTTTGTTGTACTGGGTACGTGGAGACTGATTACGGCTATGTGGAGCGCTGGTGCAACGATCATTTCGGAGTCGGCTTCTAAGGTCACTTCCGCTGCGCACAATACCTTAATGGGGCCGAAGAGTTCTTTTGGTAAAGATGTTGAGTCTTCAGTATCCGCGCTTTGGGCGGCTGTATTGTTGGTGATATATTTACTTCTGTATTACGTATAGTGAGTCTATAGTCCATTTGGTAATGAAAAGGCCCGTCTAAGACGGGCCTTTTTTGTGTCGGTTAGTGTGAACAATTAATTGGATTCTCCTAAGGAAATCCCAGTCTTTCGAGCAGTTTCAAGCAGTTCATGTTCGAGAGGGATTTCACGTGGAGTTCCAGCGACCTCTGATAGGGGAATCGAATCCATTGCGTTGTTCTGGAGCACAACCATTTCTCCCCAACGGTTGGCTTCCACTAAATCCACAGCGTGAGTTCCAAATCGAGTGGCCAAAAATCTATCGAATGCAACAGGGCTTCCACCGCGTTGTAAATGTCCAAGGACCGTGACTCGACACTCTACATCTAGATGAGAGGCAATCTCCTGTGCAATTTTATGAGAGGCGTTGCCAGATACAAACTTATTCGAGGTACCCTCTGTCGGCTTTCCATCATCTTCTTCTTTGGGCTTGGCACCCTCCGCAACGATGATCAATGTAAAATGTTTGCCATTGCCTCGTCTCTCTACAATCTTTCGGATGACTGATCCAGTATCGTACGGGATTTCTGGGATGAGAATGCAGTCGGCGCCCCCAGATAGTCCTGCATACAGTGCAATCCAACCAGCAGTTCTTCCCATTACTTCAAGAACCATGACCCGATCGTGACTTTCTGCCGTTGTGTGTAGTCGATCCAAAGCATCTGTTGCGACGTCGACCGCTGACCAAAAGCCAAAGGTATAGTCTGTATTGTGAAGATCGTTGTCGATGGTTTTGGGTACGCCGACAACAGGAACATTGTACTCGGTCATCAATCTATGAGCAATGGTCTGACTACCGTCCCCACCGATAGAAATTAGACCGTCAAGTTGTAGATCCTGAATGGACTGTGCAATTTTCGGTGCTGGGACTGTCCCTGTCTCATCTGGTAAGAATGGATTTCCTTTGTTGGTGGTTCCAAGAATGGTACCACCTTTGGACAAGAGTCCCCCGATGTTGTTTGGAGTAAGTTCCCACACTTGTTTGTTTGCCTTAAAGAGTCCGTTGTATGCCTCTTCAATACCAAAGACCGTCCAGCCTTTCTTGCCGACGCCATATTTAACGATGGCTCTAATTACGGCGTTTAATCCGGGGGCATCGCCACCACCTGTTAAAATTCCAATTCGTTTGCTCATGATCATTGTCTCCGATGTAGTAGTGCAAATTTAAGATAACGTGCTTGAAAGTGTTCCAACATAGTTGGGTGGTCGAGTGGTTCATAAGAACGCCAGAGCCAAGACCATTGTCCATGCGAACGAACCCCATTAATTACGGCCCGTTCCCATTCCTTCGTCGTTAGTCTTGCTGTACAAGAGGCGGTTGCTAAGATATTGCCCTTGGAAACTTGTTTGGCGCAGCTGGTAGCTAGATCTTGGTATGCTTTTTGAGCATTGGAATCACTGTGTTTCCCTTTTGATAGGGACGGTGGATCACAGATGAAGATATCCATGGGATCGGGAGATTTCCATTGAAATGCATCAGTGGCTTCGAATACGTGTTTGTCTGGATTGATACCGTTCAATCGAAAGATCTCCTTAGCATCCTCGAGTGCTTGAGCCGCGATATCGACGGAGTAAACTCTCTGGGCTCCACCCACTGCAGCGTAAATGCTAAATCCTCCATTGTATGCGAAGAGGTTGGAGACCAATTTGCCTTTGGACATGGATCCAATAATTTTACGATGTTCGCGTTGATCTAAAAATAAACCTGTCTTTTGTCCCTTTTTCGGACGCACCAAGAAGGTGATTCCATGT
>CALDQI010000774.1:0-9682 GCA_937911635.1 uncultured Pseudomonadota bacterium
ATCGGCTACAACAAGTGCCACAACCAAATACACCAACTGCGAAAATAATAAGGCTCCCCACACTATTCTTTGTGTTAACAATGCACCCTGTTCCGGATTTTGTGACACGTGAGACTCCTTTGTTCAATGCGATGTATGATGATACAAAATTCTGGTATTAGAGTACACTATTCGAAATAAAATAACAGTGTGGAGATAATCATGAAACGACGAGAATGGCTGAAAATCTTGGGTGTATCCAGTGCAGCTCTGGCTGCGGGATGTGGTGACAAGTCTAGTGGTTCTACTGCTTCAACATCTACAAAAAAGGTTCGCTGGCGATTGGCTTCGAGCTTTCCGCGCTCTTTAGACACATTGTTTGGTTCCGCGGAAATATTAGCTGATCGAGTTCGAGCAATGACCGGGGGCAACTTCGATATTCGAGTGTATCCAGGTGGAGAATTGGCCGGCTCTCTGGAAGTTTTGGATTCTGTGCAACAAGGCTCTGTGCAAGTGGGACACAGTGCAAGCTATTACTACATCGGTAAGAACCCCGCTCTCGCATTTGAATGCTGCGTTCCATTCGGAATGACAGCACGTCAGCAAGCCGCGTGGTTGCATCAAGGGGGTGGACTGGAACTATCGAGAAAACTCTTTGCGGACTTTAATGTAATCAACTTTCCGGCGGGCAATACGGGCGTTCAAATGGGGGGATGGTTCAAACGAGAAATCAACTCTCTTGAAGACATGCAAGGTCTCAAAATGCGGATCCCTGGTATGGGCGGTAAAGTCATGGATACAATGGGGGTTGCCGTTCAGACAATTGCCGGTGGTGAAATCTATACGGCTCTAGAACGTGGGGCTATCGACGCTACAGAATGGGTCGGACCATACGACGATGAAAAGTTGGGCTTTCACAAGGTGGCACGGTTCTATTACTATCCTGGTTGGTGGGAACCAGGACCATCTCTTTCCTTTTATGTCAATCAGAAAGCGTGGGACTCTCTGCCAAAAGAATACCAAGAAATATTTACGGCAGCCGCAAAAGAAGCCGAACTCATCACTCAAGCCCGATACGACGTACAGAATCCACAGGCCCTAGAACGATTGCTGGCTGCCGGTGTACAAACTCGACCATTCGCTCAGGAGATTCTGACGCAGGCACACACCAATGCCGTTCAAATGTATGAAGAGTTGGCCAATACAGATCCGGAATATCGTAAAATCTACACGGAATGGAAGAAGGCTCGCGATGCATCTTTCCGATGGTTTGGCACAGCCGAATCAGCCTATGCGCAGTTTAGCTTTGGTAATAAATCATTATAAAACAAGTCCTAAATTCTACCCGAGCCAATCTTTCATAACCTCTTGGCGATGTTCTCCAAGTCCTGGTGATCGCCGCTCTGCGAGTGGAGTTTCTCCATCCAAACGATAGGCACCTATCAAACTTTTCACCGTAGACGTACCGTCTGGATGTGGATGCTCAGCCCATGTAGCGTACTGCAATGCTTCTGGAATGGTCGCCACGATGTCCGAAGGCACCCCATGTTCATTCAGCGTGTCACGCCATTCGGACTTGGTTTTCCTCAGAAACAGAGGCTTAATGAGCTGATCCAGGTCTTCGCGGTGATGTACACGATTGGCATTCGTTAGAAAACGAACATCTTCAGACCATTCGGGATGACCTAGAGCTGCAGACAACGATGTAAACAATCGATCGTTACCAACACAAATTGTTAGATACCCATCTGAACATTCATACGGTTGAAAAGGGTGAATTGAAGGGTGTGCATTCCCACGACGCAACGGTTCTTGTCCAGCATTCACATGTGCCGAGGCATGATACGTCAACAAGGACAACATTCCATCCATCATCGAAACATCAATGTTGGTCCCCTTTCCAGTCCGCTCTCTTCGAAACAATGCTGCGAGGATTCCCTGCACCACATTGTGCCCGGCAATCAAATCTGCAATCGAAGCTCCACACTTAAATGGCTCTCCATCCACCGGTCCTGTAATAGAAGGAATCCCTGACAATCCCTGCATCATGAGGTCATACCCTGGTTTATCTGGATGGTCTTGTCCAAAGCCACTGAGAGAACAATAAATCAAACGTGGATTATTTTTGGACACCGTCGCAAAATCGAGTCCCAACTTTTTCATTACGCCGGGTCGAAAATTCTCCACTACGACATCGGCAACACCTATCAATTCTTTGACAAAATCAACATCATGCTCATCTTTTAAGTCAAGCGCAACACTTCGTTTCCCACGATTGATACTGACAAAATATGTACTCACATCTCGCACAAAAGGAGGTCCAAACGACCGCGTATCATCCCCATATTTTGGATGCTCAATCTTCACGACATCTGCACCCAAATCCGCCAACTGCATCGTTCCATACGGAACTGATAAAACACGGCCAAAATCAACCACGCGTATTCCTTCCAAAGGCTTCATCACTTTCTCCCCATTCAACAAACGAGTGTTACACTATAAACTGTAACTCTATTCGATGAGATAAAAGATGCCTCAACAACGTTCAAAAACTCGAGTTAGCATACTGAGAACCGCAAAAAGACTATTTGGCTTAACCGGATATCAAAGTACGACTCTCGATGACATCGCTAAAATCGCTGGATTGTCTGCTTCGACCATGCAATCCCACTTTGAGAACAAAGAAAGCCTATTGCTCGAGACACAGCGCACCATCTTTCGAGAGCTGCACGCTCGGATAACTGAACGCAATCAGTCTTCTGAAAACTCAATGCGAAATGCCCTTGATGCTTTGGACTCTATGTGGAATTCTGTCCGTGAGTTAAAAGGGGCTGCACCCTTCATTGTAGAAACGTTAATGCTTCGCCGTGGCGAGGCTCCATTGCACGAATCCATTCGAAAATTCTATAAAGAATCAACTCTGCTGTTGGAAGATGGAATCCGAAAAGTATTTGCAGAGCAATTGTCCGAACTTGTCATTTCTCCCGAACGGATGGCTGTGCTCATTCGCGTTCTACTCTCTGGCCTCGTGGTCGAAATGGCAGGGGCTACGACCGAAGAAGAGGTAAAGGAACTTGATCAAGCCTACCGTGACATTAGAACTCTCTTTGGGGAATTTGTGATGATGTCTGATGATTGGGACGTCGACGAGGATACAGACTCCGTTCCGTTGCCTTGGTGATATCGACCAAGTATCTGATCAGCGGATACTACAGAAGCCAAGTCACCACTTCGGGAAACATCGCCACGATAGCAAGAGCCACCAGCTGAATTCCAATAAACGGCAACGCTCCCTTGTAAATATCAGTCGTCTTGACCTCTTCGGGAGCCACACCCCGCAAATAGAACAGTGAGAACCCAAATGGCGGTGTCAGAAAAGATGTCTGTAGGTTCATCGCCATTAAAACCGCAAACCACACCAAATCAATACCAAGAAGCTTTGCAGCCGGAACCAAGAGTGGCAACAAAATAAAAGCAATCTCGAAAAAGTCGATAAAAAATCCCAATACAAAAATCACCATCTGACTAATGACAATGAGGCCCCACTTTCCACCTGGAAGATTGACCAAGAAGTCCTCAATCCAGACATCGCCGTACAAACCTCTAAACACGAGCGTGAATGCAGTCGAACCAATGAGTAGAAATACCACCATGGTCGTAAGCTGAACTGTATCATCTAGTGCTTCTTCGAGATTGTTCTTACTCAGACGACCATTCAGCCATGCGAGAATCATCGCCCCCACTGCCCCTAGAGCACCTGCCTCCGTTGGGGTTGCAACGCCCATAAAGATCGAGCCCAGCACAACTAAAATCAAAAATAGGGGAGGTAACAAGGCCTTGAATACTCTAGAAATAAGGGATTGACCTTCAATTTGTCTTGCTTCAATCGGCAATGCTGGAGCCGATTCTGGTTTCAACCATGCAACCACGATCACATAAAGCGCATAGAGCCCCGCCAAACCGATTCCGGGAGTCAACGCTCCGAGAAATAGGTCCCCTACCGAGATGCCCATCTGATCAGCCAGAACCACGAGCACCACACTGGGCGGAATTATCTGTCCAAGGGTTCCGCTCGCACTAATCACCCCTGCCGTAAGCTCTTTGGAATAGCCGTAGCGCAGCATAACCGGCATCGATATCATCCCCATTGCAACAACGGATGCGCCCACAACACCTGTTGCGGCTGCGAGTAGTGCTCCCACAAAGACAACCGCAAGTGCCAAACCACCTCTAAATCGACCAAACAGCGTCCCTATCGTTAGAAGCAAATCTTCAGCCAGTTTCGATTTTTCTAGAAGAGTACCCATCAAAACGAAGAATGGGACCGCTAAAAGAACATAATTCGACATTACTGCGAAAATCCGCTGCGGAAAGAACTGCAAGAAATTGAGATCAAACATCTCAAAATACATGCCAATAAATCCGTAAATAACAGCAACTCCACCCAAAGAGAAGGCCACAGGAAATCCAGAGAAGATACAGAGGAACACTGTACAAAACATCAACGGAGCCAGCAAATCCTCAATCATTGACACCTCTATTGTCCTTCTCAGTACCTTCATACCAATGCTCTAATAGCAACGTTCTCAGCCAAACAGCACACTGGAACAAAAGCAGTGTAAACCCAAGTGGAATCAACGTCTTTACAGGATACCGAGGCAAACCACCGGCATCGGGAGATATCTCCCAAATCGACCATGAATTGAAAACGAACTCAATACTACTCCAAATTCCCAAAATACAAAATGGGATGGCAAACAACACAAGACCAATCAAATTAATGCGCCTTTGACCAGTATTGTCCAATCGGCTATACACTACATCAACTCGGACGTGTTTGTCTTTGTGCAGAGTGTATCCAGCACCCAATAAAAATACGGCACTAAATAGATACCACTGTCCTTCTAAGAAGGCATTCGAACTCCACACTTGACCTGTAAATTTTGAGGAATACCGCAACACCGCATTCAAAGCACCCAATATTGTCATGACAAATAATGTCCAAGCACACACTTTGGATACGATGGCATAGAATCTGTCCATCAATACTGATCTCCTTCACATTCTGTTATTCCTTATCTAGTAAGACCCTACTTTCCCTACTTCAAATTATGCTGAAAAAAATTCTTCTTGACCAAGAGCGACTCCTTGTACACGACACCTTGTCCTACATGGCAGGACCTCTCAAAATACAATCCCAAGTTGTCCTCACAAACCACCGAATATTGGTTCTGCCCCACAAAGAATGGACTCAATCTTTAGGCTATCAGAGGCAAAATATCATTTGGAGTAACGTCAAAGAGGTCACTTTGGGTACGCTCGGAAAAAATATACAAATTGATACGTCTCTTCGAACACTCTCGCTGTGGGGTAGTGGCGCTCGCAGAATGTTTGAGTGGATTGAGCAATGGCGAAACAGTGGTCTCTCTTTAAAGACAAACTGGGCTCTATTGGAAAGACGTCAGATTGTACTCTCAGCAGAAGTGTTGATATCAGTTGGAGCTGGACTTGCCGTTTCCGGAGAACTCACCATCAATAGAAGAGGATTCAACCTCTACTATCAAACGATTACAACCACCAAGAAGGTGTTCACATGGTCAGAGTTAACAGAGCCTAGTTACTCCGCTATGTCACAAAAATTCAAGTTCACGGTTGATAAGCAACGATTCGTCTTACAGGGAAACCAGGCGCAATTGCTCAATCATTTAATGGATGTCTTCAGTAAACAAGACATCTTTGTCGACTGTTTATGGGAAACTCAATGGGAAGACAACAACAACAAACCGTCTGTCGGTTTTATGATGCTTGGACACAGAGCCTTATACTTCTTTCCCTGCGGCCTACAATCCTCAATATCAAACCAGCCCTATATTCGCATACCCTGCTCTAAGATTCAACACATAGAGAGAGAGGACGGAATCATTAAATTAGTGACCTCCAAAAATCAAGTCTGGCGTCTATCGGTTCCTGTTCCAGACTTGTGGATGGGATATATGAATAGACTGCTCCTGCACTTTTGGAATTCACAATATGCGACAGACCACGATGGTGCCCTCTTCTGTACACAAATTCACAACAATCTCGAAGCGGTTACGATGGGTCAAATCCGAATGGATATAAACAACATTGTATTTCAGCCCAATGGCTTAAGACCCGCTCGAGAAATACCTGTATATGAAGTGGTAAAACTCCATAAACGAAGCTCTCGATTGAGCATTCAACAAGATGTACAACCCGAAGGATTCGAGTTCTTAGATGAGAGTCAAGTTGCTCTGATGGCAGAACAGATTGAGCCAAAATTGTCTCCAATGTCCTTGTCGTTTATTGGAAAAATAGAGCCTACTGAGACCATCCTAGGGCGCGTAAAGGAGATGAGCATCTACATGGATGGATCTTTGCTCGTCAGTATTCAAAACAGTACCATCATTCAAGAAGACGAAAAGTTGATCATCCTGTGCAATCCAATTGCAGAAAGAATTTTCATTCCCCAAAATGTACGGGTGGAAGTGGATATTATATCCAAAGATGGACATTACATCTTCAACGGCTTGGTGTTGGAAAACAACCTTAATAGAGCAGATATAGACGGTCGTCATTCTCTAACCACTGAATTGCTCGGACATGTACGCTTGATCAATAAACGAGCTTCTTTTCGCGTGCCCACCAACAAGGCTGTACAATTTGAGCTGCAAAACTGTGACTTCTCTCTTGCAAACAATCAAGCGCATCTCATTGACTTATCGATGGGTGGATGCCAACTAATATATCAGCATAACCTCTATGGAACGGACTTCAGTGCACTTAAAGACGAAGCCGTAACCGTTGTTGTCTATATAGAATTGGAAGAACCCAAACGTCGAACAAGAGGAAAATTCATTCAAGCAGAGAGACAAAAACCAAAAATAGAATCTGTGCCATTCCCCGCTAAGATTCGTCGGATTTTCCAGCCTGAAGATGACCGAAGCGTTATCATGGGGGTAGAGTTTCTCGAAAACGCACCCAATGCAGAACATCGATTGATGCGAAAGATTCTAACTTTAGAACGCATAATCATGCAACAGCATCGACGTTCCTTGTCGGATGGTGGTCTGGAATAATCATGGTCGCACATCATCCTTTGCAAATATTTTTTGTATACATAACCGTAAAATTGACTAAATTAATGACGTTAAAAGGAATAATTTCAAATCCTGTAGAGAGTTCAATATGCCTATTGAGTTAAAAGAAAACGAAGAAGTACTCGCAACCGATCAAGTACTCCATTATAGCTCCAGTTTCTTTGCCCACAATGCAGACTGCTGGCTCACAAATCAGCGTCTGATGCTGGAACCCAAAAAGGCATTGGACAAACTGTCTGGTTCGAAGGCAGAAGTGAAGATCACCGAAATTTCAAACATTGAAAATAAATCTGGCATGATCACCATTCATCATGCAAACGGCACTCTCCAAATCGGTGGGTCTGGTGCGGAACGCGTCAGTGAACGATTGGGATTAATTTTAGACACGATCGCTCAGGGTGAGACGACACTGGAGAAGGTTCTTTTCCAGGGGGATACAAATGTATACATCAAAGGTCCTTTAAGTACGAAAGGAGAAATTATCCTCACCAGTAAAAATCTCACCATTCGCACGACGGACGGACTTGAAAGTTACATCTTTGATAAAAAGGAACTCAATACCACTCTTGTGGATATCTTGAACTTAGAATTCTCCAATCTGGATCAAAAACTCACCATTCACACGAAGCAAGACCGTATTGTTATCGGTGGAAAAAATGCTGCGCGGCTCAACACAACCCTACGTGGTCTAGAGGGAACTGATGTTGAAGAGTTGGAAAATGTAGCTGTAGAGCAACTCAGTGCTTTTGAGGCAATGCTGTACCGTGGTGCTTCAAAATCGGCAATTAATGGTGAACTCAGTTTTTCCCCCAATCGCGTTACATTCTCTCCGCAAAATGTCTTGGATACCCTGACTGGTGCCCAGCTGCAAATCATTCCATTTGATCAGATTCAAAAAATCAGTAAGAAGGGACGGCTGGAAATCACGACGCTATCTAATAAATTGGTATTTGTCACCAATAAATCAGAGGATATCTATGAAATTTTAGAAAAGGAAATCCTCAAGATCAAACGCCCAAAGTTGTTTACGGACATTCGTTCAAAACTCTATTCTGAGGATCTCGCTTTCAGTGAGGTCAAAGAACTCACTCTACCATTCAAACATTACAGTGAAACCCCAATCCTCTGTGACCAGTGCACCATTCAAAAGAGTGAAGGGAGCTGCTACTTTGCTTATGTGTTTGTAACGGAAGAGAAAACTCGATTGCTAACCCCGAACAAACAACTGTTGTGGGAAGGAAGCAACAAAGATGTCTCTATTGTAGAAAATAGAAACACGAATGATGCGACGGTTCAAATCAAACTCAAAGAACAACGAATCAAGTTTAAACCCTACTCTGGACTGCCATTCAGGAATTTCTACACAAGAAAGCTTAAAGAGAGTCGTCCTTCTGAAGCAGAACAATTTTCAAAGGAAAATCAACCTGTACAACGGATCTTAGGGTACACCAATCAAGTGGAGATTTCCTATAATGGAGAAGTCATCAACACGATTCTAAATACACGTGTCTCAGCTGAAAACCGTGGTATTCAGGTAAACTCTGATAAAATCAATGACTTCCCATGTCAGATCGGAGACAAACTGCAGATAGAAGTACCAAAGAAAGAAGGACGGTATCGTTTTCAGAGTGTAATAACCGAACAGTATTTGGTTGAGCCTGATCCGATCGGTCGATACTACGTTACGCTTGCCATTCCAAGCAACATCGCACTATTCAATGACCGCGGTGCATATCGAGCGCCTTTCGAACAAGAACTCATGATCACCGTTGTTAAACTACCGGAATACGATCCCGAACGTGAAGAGCCTTTGGACTTTTTAGATCAGGCTCAGGACATAGAAAAGACACTCATTCATTTATTGGATCTGTCTGTCAGTGGCTGTGGATTCTTAATTCGTCGAAGTATTTTGAAACACAACGTAGAGATGCACTGCTTGGCTTTCAAAGGTGAAATCGAAGTGAACGGAGAAATGATCCCATGGGTGGCAATACCCAAATATGAGGTGCCTTTTACGCAAAACAAAGTGGAGTTTAAACGTGTTGGCGGACAGTTCATTGGCATGAACAACCTCGATCGATCGATCATCAATCGTGCGGTTCTGAAAATTGAGAGAGACCAGCTTAGAAAGGAAATGGAACGAAAAGAGGACTAACTACGTCGGGGGCCGATTCAATCGACCTCGCTCAGTGCTTAGCCGTAAATTTCCCCTGTTCGACCGTCTGAAAGAAGGGTCTGGATTCTGGCAATCCTTGACTAGATCGGTTCTTTTGCGCCTCAAATAGTGCTTGCATCGGGTCATATGGAGTCGTTTGTTCCGAAGAATGAATGGATGGTTCAACCCCCTCAATTCGAGATACCAAACCTTCTTCCAACCATTCCGAGACAGGGAAACTCGAGAGCCTCTCCTCCGAAGACAACATCTCGGGTGGTTCAACACCACATCGTCGACACTCAATCGCCAATTGCTCAGCCAACAGTTTCAATTCGGAGATAGACACCCAAAATATCTCCATCTGAAGTTCATCCCAAGAAGTCACATCTTTCCACAGTCGTAAAAATACTGAACCTGGAATCGTTCCATT
>CALDQI010000775.1:0-6380 GCA_937911635.1 uncultured Pseudomonadota bacterium
ATGGTACAACAAATATAGTCATGGAACCAGTCAACCCGTTGGCCTAAAGCGAAGCAACAAATTTGGATTGTTTGATATGTCTGGGAATGTTTGGGAATGGATATGGGATCGACACGCAAGTCATTATGGTTCACAATCTTATCTAACAGACATCACAGTAGCCGATTTACGCTCCTTAGATTCAGGACAACTAACAGAATGCAATGAGTGGAACACAACCACTCTGTCTCTTTTATTTGAAAACAGTCTCCATGAGGATCGTCGAGTTTACACCTCTCGAAGATCTGAATTTCATCGCCATGTTCCAGGGTATAGGGAACCCAACTATTCTTGGCGGAGTTCGCGAGTCATTCGTGGTGGCAGCTGGGCTGATCCCAAAGGACTGATAAAACTTCCCAGTTATGCTTCTAGTCAATCCGTTGTCAGATGCAATACAATCGGATTTCGTCTTTGCCAAACAAAAGGAGATTAAACAGTATGAAATCTACATACTCTTTTAAGTTGTCCCCTATTCTTAGGGTAATTTTACTCCAAGGTAGATTGATATGAGGCCATTCGATTTGTCTTAGAAAGTGAACAGTAACTGGTACTGAAACTATATTCCTACGATAAACGTTTGCATTCTTACCGACCCTAAAATAGTCATATTCACCACCGTTTTCCCGCTTTCGAAAATCCTTTCCCACGCCAATACTATTGATGGGCGAAAACCAAGGTTTACCACTTTAATAAGTGTTGGCATCAAAATTGTGTCAACAATAGTTTTTACCCTGATGTACTCCCAATCAAATAAATCCTGAACCCGTTTGTGGATTTATCTAATGGTCACCGCATCTTAATTCAACCGTATAGGCAATGAGTGCAGATCTGCATCGGATATGGTATCGATTCAACTATCCCGTTCTGAATTAAAGCCAATGCAAGGATAAGGGATCGGTACCGCCGATTGTTAAACGTATGCTCATGAAATAAACATCGCACCAAGGTCATCAGGAAAGTATGTCTACTACTTATTGCATTTGACTTGCATTTAGACTTTGATCACAATAGATGGTGTGTCATACACATGTAGTACGATAGGAACAAGACATGACTTCAAAACCAGACCTAATAGAAGTAAATAAAAGCAACTCATGGCAAACCAAAGCATTCAGTATTGAATGGATTGGTCAAACTGTTGCCAGCCTATGCTGGATCGCCAGCGTATTTGTATATGGAATTACTTCCAATGGAGACTGGTTACAACTGATTGCCGGAGTATCATGGTTTGTTGCAAATATTGCCAGTCTTAAAGAGGCATAAGGTGAGAGGTTAAAACAACCTTGAGACTTGTTTCAGTGTGTAAATGGTTCTTCTTAACTATAGTATTTGGGTGAAAACATGGAAAATAATGACTCTACTGTCAATAAACACAATGTAATCGTTGTCGGTGCTGGCGCCGCTGGGATTGGCGTGGCGATTGTATTGCAAGAATTGGGAATGGAGTATGTCGTCTTAGAAAAGAACGAAATCGGTTCTTCATTCAAACAATGGCCAGCAGAATCTCGGTTTATCTCCCCTTCTTTCATTGGAAACTTTTTCAATATGCCGGACTTAAACTCCATCACTCCAGAAACCTCCCCGGCTTTTAATCTACAAACAGAACATCCGACAGGTAAAGAGTTTGCCACATATCTTGAAATGATTGTCGAAGAGTATGAGGTGAACATCGAAACCGGCATTACAGTGAACAGTATACAGAAGACTGGCGACTCTTTTGTCTTGGATACGAACGAAGGCACGTACGAAAGTAAGTACGTCATCTGGGCTGCGGGAGAGTTCCAATATCCACAAAAGGGTTCCTTTGAAGGCGATGAACTGTGTACACACTTCTCCGAAATCGATACTTTCTCCGATTTGAAAGGAGATGAACGAATCATCGTTGGGGCCTATGAGTCTGGATTCGATACAGCCATCAACCTCGTTCGATTGAATAAAAAGGTAACCATCATCGACAGTGATAATTATGTTGAACTCGTCAACAGTGATTCTAGCTATTCCCTCTCTCCATATACCCGAGATAGACTTAGAAATATCTATGATAAACTGTCCTACCACAAAGAAACACGGGTCGAAAAGGTTGAATACATTGATGACGAGTACATCGTTACAACAGATAGCAACAAGCAACTCCGGTCAAAACACAAGCCCATCAACTGCACAGGGTTTGCCACCAGCATTTCACTCATCAGCGACCTGTTTGAACACAGTGATGGATATCCACTGATCAACGAATTCGATGAGTCGATCAAAACGGACAACTTGTTTCTAGTGGGTCCCCAAGTGAAGCATGAAAATGCTCTGTTCTGTTTTATTTATAAATACAGACAACGATTCGCCATCGTCGCGGAGGAAATCGCCGGCAGAGAAAATATCTCTAGTGAAGTTGTCGATGGCATCATAGGGGCTTATCAAATGCAAAACTTTTACTTAGACGATTTGTCCTGCTGTGATAACGAGTGTGTCTGCTGATCAACGCCTAGTACCACCTGTACAATCGATAATCTCTACCCACATCAATTTTACTCCACTGGTGTGGTTTACTTCGGCTGTTTCGTATGCTGGTGGGCAGGAGGACTACAACTCTTCTAAGATATCATAGACGACGGGCTTCAAATCTTTCTTCAATTGATTGTTGAAGGGTTGTTCTTGAGAGAGTGCGATCACGATCAGATCATCTGTTGGCGATATCCAAAAATGGGTACTGGCCGCTCCGCCCCAGCCATATTCTCCAACGTGTCCCTTTGAGCCCCAATCTTGGAGCTGTACTTGAAATCCATCCCCAAACCCAAACCAGCCATAGGCCAATACGCCTTCGGGCAGCTGATTTTGAGTCATTTGTACAACCGTTTCAGCTTTCAACAATCGCTTACCGCTCCATTCTCCAAGATTGAGTAGCATTTGGCAGAAGTGAAGGTAGTCCTCTCCCGTCGACAGCAATCCTCCACCACCAGACTCCATACGGTTGGGCAGTGCAAAAGTACTTTGATTGTAGGAATCGACAACTTTGAGACGTTTTGTGTACGAGGTGGTAAAACGATCGACCTGATCGGGTCTCAATTGAAATGTGGTATCGACCATCTCCAATGGTGTAAAAATACGCTCCTGGAAAAACGCGCCCAGCGACTGACCCGACACCCGTTCGACCAACGCCCCCAGAACATCTGTGGCGATACTGTAGTGCCATTGCGTTCCAGGTTCATGCAAAAGCGGCAATGGGGCCAGCTTGGTCATCATCTCAGAATTACTGGAACTGTACAGAGGCTGAACGCGCCGATACATCTTGTCTACAGGTGTGTTCCCAAAGAACCCATAGGTCATACCAGAGGTGTGTGTCAGCAGTTGATGTACCGTGACCGTTTGAGTACCCTTCCGTTTGGCCTTGTGAATCATGAGCCCTTTTAGTTCAGGTAAGTACTTCGAAACGGGTGCCTGCAAATCAATCTTTCCTTCTTCGACCAGCATCATCACCGCCACGGAGGTAATCGGCTTGGTCATGGAGTAGAAACGATACAATGAGTCGGTCTGTAGCGAAGACTTCGATTCGATATCTCGATAGCCAAAGGCTTGGTTGTACACCGTTTCACCTTTGTGCTGAACCAGCACTTGGACACCTGCCACCTTCTTCTGTGCCAGAATCTCCTCTACGGATTCAGAAATGGGCTGCCAAGAGTCACTCGAATGTCTAGGCGAAGGCTCTTCAGCAAAGGACGGTTGGATGACAATGGGAAAGACCACCCAGAACAACAGTAACAATAGAACTCGCCTCACAATTCCTCCATCATATCTATGTCGATGATACTCTCTCGTGCTCCTATTATTCGTCTGTATTGATCAGAACCGGAGCTTTTCCATCGGTGATGATGATCTTACTATTTGGAGAAGACGCCAAGTTGTTTAAGACTTCCAAACTCTGCCACTGAATGACCGACGGATTGAGACCCTCGGTGAGAATCATCTGTGCATCCCGTACACCCTGTGCTTCAATCTTTTTTCTCTCTGCCTCTTGCTGCTCATATTGCAGTACGAACTGCATCCGTTGGGCATCCTGTTCAGCCTCTAACTTTTGCTCAATCGCACGATAGAGTCCCTTCGGTAAGTTGATGCTCTTGAGGAGGACGGCTTCAACGTTGAACCCATACTCCTTAAGTACGCCTTCCATACTCTCTTTAATTTTTTGCTCGATAACGGCGCGATTTCCCGAGTGCATATCTTTGGCATAGAACTGTGCACACACATCAGACGCCGCTGAACGAAAAACACTTAGAATGAGGATGTTTTCATAGTTCATCCCTACATCTTGGATGACATCGCGCGCCTTATCTTGCTCGATATTGTACAAAATAGAAATGACCGAGCTCACATTGAGACCTTCCTTCGAAGGTAAACTCAGTTCCACCTCTATATTCATTGTCCGTGTGGGAATTTTGACAACCTTGGTAATAAACGGATTGATCAATACACTGCCCGGTTCGTGTATTTTAGTATCCAACGTACCCAACCTCTGTTTGACTCCAACCTCACCAGGACGGATGACTGCACAACCAGACAAAACAAAACCAAACATAGAAACTGCGGTCACTCGACGAATAACAGACATCATTACTCTCCAACAAGGTGTTGTGTATACTGTACAGTAGTTTATGAAAGGATACAACTCTCATCAACAGAGAGATATGTACTGCTTATCCTACTCTCGTAGACAATGACCTTGATACCAAGTGAACAGTTAAACACTATCTTCACTTGATCTGATAAATGAAAAGGCCCCGTCCATTACAGACGAGGCTTCCTGTCAATTACGAGAGGTTCATTTAGTCACTGGAATAACCGCCAGGGTCATCGTTGTCATTGGACTCGGTATTCTCAGTCGACTCTTCTGTCTCTTCCTCGAACTCTTCCTCTGGTTCCTCTGTAGGCTCATCTAGAGTTGATGGTAATACGAGATTCCACAGTAAGTATCGCTCAAAGTTTTCATCGCACATGTTGGTATAAGTGACTAGACCCGTTTCTGGATCAACTGAATCGATGATTTCATTGTCACACCACACATCTTGATCACTGTCTACGAGTTCCGCTTCAAAGGTCTGTCCATCGTATTTCATGTCAATGACGATGGAAACATCTGGTCCAAAGTACTCTCCTTCCCAGTTTGAGAGAACAGCAAGCCCATGATCAATGTCGATGGTTTCACATTGCTCAGAATGCACTTGCCAAGAGGTTTGGGTGTTGTAGTCTTCTGATTGAAAACGCTGGCAAAACTCGACATCTTCCATGTCCATCTGGACACCCATGTCATCGGTCACAATGACGGTGGAAGAAATGTCGTAGAACATGGGTTTAAGTTCTGAGTCGCAGGCAAAAAACTGTAAGAATAACAGCATGGTTTACTCCGATTGGATTTGTTGATTGTTGGTTGTTGATGTGAGGTGTTCCCCACAATTCCATCATACCCAGATTATTCAATCAAAAGTCCATCGATGGCAACGATGCAATCTCCTGTATCAATGCAAATCTATGCATCGATGCAAGAGGTGTTCCCCATTTGTAGGTCTGTGACTATACTGAATTATATGGAGGTACAATGTCAAACGTCTTGCGGGCACACATCAATGATTTTGGATTCAGTCATTCAGAGATATCTCGAAGAGCCACCAAACTGAATCAGGCTACCACATACCGTGTTGTGGAGGGAGAAACACAAAACCCCTCTCTCAACTCTTTGACCGGTATCATTGAAGCTATATCTCTGACCGACGCAGATGCTGGAGTGCTCTATCGGAAGATGGGACTAAACAGTGCCAAACCCAGACTGTATGTCCTACAAGAGAGTGAACTCACCTTTGAATGTGCGCTGCGGGAAACCCAAGATTTCTTAGACACTGGACACTTACGAGATGCGGCACATCGCGTGATGATGATGTTTGACCTAGCTAGCAATGACATCGAACTCTCCACAACTTATGAGCAAGCGGGCATCATTTATATGGGCATGGGGCGCTGGGAAGAAGCCCAAGCCAATCTTGAGGCTGCAGACAGGCACATACCTGAGGACATTGATCATCCAAACACTCCCCAAGACATCGTGAACAAAAAGCATACGCTGATGACCAATATCGGTTCACTAATGGTGAAACGCGGTAATCATAGCTGGGCTAACTTATTTGCCACAGCCATATTGAATCACCCTAGAGTCTCAGAGTTAAACCGAGGCTGGGCGCATCTCGTTTTGGGAACTGCACGCATGAGCATGGCAGCCACATTTAAAATATAGGTAAGTTGGCTAGTATTGCTGTTTTGCATGGCAATTACCTTTTGACCGTTTACATAAATATCTATTA
>CALDQI010000776.1:0-4453 GCA_937911635.1 uncultured Pseudomonadota bacterium
ATGCGCATGAAATTTGTCAAGGTTGTGTCTAAATTGAGAAAAGGACTTGGACGTACTAAGTTTTTACAACACAATTGATGTATCACAGGCGTTGTAAAAATCCATTGTTCCCTTCTTTGAGGAGTCTCTAATGTTGCTATCTGTTTTAACCTCCGTAGCATTTGCATTTGCACCATCTCATACGACATGGATAGGGGTTGAGCCCAATAGACTTGTCACGTTTAATCCTTCAGTGCAGGATCGTTTACGGAATCAACAATACTGGGCGAGTTTTACAACGGTACATCCAACATGGCAGGCTCGTTTTGATGAAAACAGCGGTAAACCCTACCGTATGTGGGGTGCTGGGATCCCTTTTAACACGACTTCAGAGCCCGCGTTACTCTCTCAGCTGTTGCCGTTTTTGGACTCTCATGAACTCATTGGTTTAAAAGCCAGTCAAGTGTGGAGTTCTGATTTCGGAGTCGATTCCCAAACCGACAGGGTATACGTACAGCTTCAACAAGTAGAGGCCTTGTTGAACCCGGTTTGGAATGACATCTCTCGTACAATGCACAGTACTGTACCGGTGTGGAGACGTGGTGTAAAAGCACGGTTTCATCAATCTAAACTGACGATGCTTGGTGTTGATGTTCTGTCTATGGTGAATGAGGGTGCTGATGAGTATTCTGTAGATGTAGAAGCCTCAGAGGCCCTTTTAGCGGCGATTCAATCTGTCACACCAGATACCTTTCATTGGGGGTCTCAGGCTTCTTTGATGTGGTTGCCCCTCGAAGATACTGCCGTGGACCATCCGAAAGGAATGGATGCTAGATTGGTTTGGGAGGTTCGCTGGGAAACTCAAAGCCCTAGGGGGAAGTGGGTTGCCTTTGTTGATGCCGAAACACGAAACATTTGGAATGTATACAATGAGGTTCGATATTTAGACGGTACGCTTCATGCAGAACACGATATCCGCACAGTTGGTGATGGCTTGACGGTGTCGCCGTTGAGTGAACTCAATATTCTTGGCTCTGAACTTCGGACCGACTTTGAAGGAGCCTATTCTGTGGCAGATGAAGATATTCCGGAAGATACTGTTCTCAGTATACTGCTCGATGGTCGAAGAACCCAAGTCAACAATATAGCGGGGGACGAAGCCACATTTGACGTGACAGGTGGAGAGGAGGTTTGGACATCTACTGAGGATATCTTGCCAGAACTCGATCAGTATGTATTCCAAAATCACATTTATGAGTGGGCAACCATATGGGCGCCGCAGATTTCCAACAATTGGACCAGTTCAACGATTTACGTCAATGAAGACGATGTGTGCAACGCCTATTTTGATGGAGAGTTGCATTTCTATAGAGAAGGTGGTGGATGTAACAATACCGGTCGCATTGCGGATGTTTCCTATCATGAGTGGGGTCACGGATTTCATTACTACAATCTTCTATCGGGAGAGTACGATGGTTCGATGAGTGAAGGAATTGCAGATTCAATTTCATTCCTTCAAACTGAAGACAACATCATGGCCCCAAATTTCGGAACAAATGGTGGCTATATTCGAGATGTTGCACCCAACTATTCCTATCCAGAAGACATCGTGAACGAAGTCCATCAAGACGGTTTGATTTTTGCTGGAGCAATGTGGGACTGGTGGCAACAGCTGCGTGGAGATATCGGCGAAGATGCTGCATATGAAACAGTGGTTCCTGTTTTTGTGTTGGCACTACGAGCAGGACCGACCATTCCAACAGTCTTTGATGAGTTTATCTTTGCGGATGACGACAATGCGGATTTGAGTGATGGTACACCCAATCAGTGCTCCTTAATTGACGCATTTTCTTTGCACGGTTTGGGTCCAAATGGGGGGGCTGGTTTACTGTCTTTGACCCATGAAGACCTGGGAAATCAAGCGGGTGGCTCTCTCAGTATTGAAGCAGAGATAGCACAGTTTGCAGAGGATTGTCTGGGTGCCACTCCAGAGACTTCAACTGTGTACTTCTCATGGGATGGCGGGCTGTCTTGGGAGGAAGAACCCCTTACACTCACAGAAGACTCAATTGTAGGAGATATCCCCAAATATTTGGATAGTGGAATTGTTCAGTACTATGTTGAGATGGAGGATTCTGATGGGAATCGCACAACGGTTCCAGCAGATGGTGATCGCCATCCCTTTACCTTTTATGTTGGTGAACTCGAAGAAGTGTACTGCAATGACTTCGAGGCCGATGACGGTGGCTTCACTCATTCTCTACTTGCGGGTGAAGATCGCGAAGGCGCCGATGATTGGCAATGGGGTATACCTGCTGGTTTGGGTGGTGACCCAGACTTTGCTGCATCCGGAGACTATGTATGGGGCAACGACTTAGGGGGAGAAGTCAACGGTCAGCAGTACAACGGAGAATATCAAAATGATAAGCACAATCAGCTGTTGTCTCCAAGTTTCGATGTTTCGGATTATGAAGAGATCGTCCTTACATACGACCGATGGCTGAGTGTGGAAGATGGATTTTATGATCAAGCTACCATAACGATGAATGGTGAAGCGGTTTGGTACAATCATGCTTCTGCAGAGAATATCGGAGATGAGCATCATGAAGACGAACAGTGGCAAAACCACTCGATGTTACTGGATGTGGATGACAGTGGACAGGCACAGTTTTCTTGGGAGATCACCAGTGATCAAGGGTTAACGATGGGTGGTTGGACCATTGACAATGTGTGTGTGTATGGCGTGCCAAAATTAGTAGAGGCACCATTGGATGGTGAAGACGAGGAGAAAATTTTTGCTGGGTGTCAATCTGTCTCTATGGATACCTTGTCATGGTCTATACTGGGATTGGGACTTATAGGATGGCGTCGTCGTAAATCAATGTAAGGAGTATGGAAGATGCTGGTTTGGTGGTTAACATTGTTTGTGGGTGCTGAACCACTGAATCCACTTTCAATATCGCTGGACCGAGAGATAGAAGATCAGGTGCTGTTGCAGCTGCAATCGCTAGAGGTCCAGCAAGTAGATGAGGTTCTAGAGTCTTTTGAAGAAACGGTATTTCCAAGTGCACGTGTACGCTATGAATTGGGCCTTCAGTACTATCAAACGAACAATGTGTCTGCCGCAGAGGTACAGTATCAAGAGGCATTGAAGATTGATTCGGAGTACGGACCGGCGTTGTATGATCTCGCAGAGATCTTATTGATGCGTGGTGAAATCTCACTCGCAAAACAACATTTCATGACTTTACAACAACAAGTACATCAGCATTGGGCCATTTCGTATCGACTGGCTCAGATTTCGGCAGGTGAACGGCAAACCAAACAAATGGAACTCTATCTCAAGCGGGCGCTTAGAGAAGGTATGCCCAGTCAAATCTTAATAGATGATAAAGTACAATGGCAATCGTATTTACAGCAACCGACTGTCGCTCTGTCGATGGAGTTTCTTTTATCTGCATTGGGTCACGATTCGATATGGAAAGAATTGCGACCCGTTTCAAAATAGTACCTCTCTAAAAGTAAAAGCCCCACCAATGAGGTAGGGCTCTATCGATGATGATCGGAATAGAGATTAGTGCTCTTCATCCTCATCAGAGTCTGCAATCATCGCTTCTGTTGTGAGAAGTAGACCAGCAATGGAGGCTGCATTTTCCAAAGCCGATTGTGTCACTTTACCTGGATCCAAGATACCAAACTCAGGCATGTTACCCCACCTTTCATTGCGAGCATCATATCCAAAAGTGTGGTCGTCACTTTGCTTGACACGGTCCACCACCACTCCGGACTCTCCACCAGCATTCGAAACGATCTGACGTAATGGCCCTTCGACTGCACGCTGCACGAGTTTAACGCCAGATTGTTCAGCGTCACTGAGTTTGGAAATGTCTGTTTCCTTCAATGTTTTGGCAGCATGAATCAATGCGACTCCACCACCTGGAAGTACACCGCCGACATGAACTCTAGAGGAGTTTTCCTCTTCTCGAGTAGGAACGACAGCAGCGCGTACAGCATGGATAGCATCTTCTAAGAGATACTTCTTTTCTTTCATTTTTACTTCTGTTTTTGCACCCACGTAGATGACAGCGGTACCACCTTGAAGTTTAGACTTGCGCTCTTGTAGTTTTTCTTTGTCATAGTCAGAAGTGCTGTTTGCAATTTGATTTTCGATTTGCTTACAACGCGCATCGATGTTTTCTTTATCACCAGCACCACCGATGATACTTGTGTGGTCCTTAGATATGGTGACTTTTTTGGCTGTTCCCAAATCTCCGATGCCAATATCTTTCAGATTGTGCCCTTTTTCTTCTGACACCATCGTTGTTCCTGCTAGAACAGCGATATCCTCAAGCATTTGTGTTCGGCGATCTCCGAATCCTGGTGCCTTGATGGCTGCCCATTTGAGCTGATACTGCAATCGGTTCATCACGAGCATATTTCTAGCGGCCCCTTCTACATCTTCAGCGATGATGAG
>CALDQI010000777.1:0-12543 GCA_937911635.1 uncultured Pseudomonadota bacterium
CCACTCAGGTTTCTCTTCCCCAATCACGTCTGTTGAATCCTCACATGTTATAAATACACTGTGTACATCTTCCAAACAGCAACCCGTAGTTTTCACCAATGAGTTCTCATACAAACAAAGAAACATGGATTCAGATTCTTGAAACGTGGTGTGAATTTGCAGACCCAGACGCTAGCGGCGCACTGGCTACACAAACCTATCGACCAGACAACATCACCGTACTTGATGATGGATCGTATCAATTAATCTTCAATGATACGGACACTACATGGACCGGGCACACAATCGTTGATGAACTCGGCAAAGGAGGTATGGGAGTCGTACATCGAGCGAAACAACGGGTGCTTCAACGCATTGTAGCTCTCAAATCCCCCAAGCACCCTCACTTGAATCATAGATTTACAGAGGAGGCGTTGATTTCCGGCTACCTCAGTCACCCCAACATCATCTCTGTACACAACCTTCTACAAGGGAATGACAACACCATTGCTCTGACGATGCCACTGATCGACGGTGTCTCGTGGGATAAAAAGCTCGCGTCTGACTATGAGCAAAGCAATGGAACACTGTCCAATCGTGTTTTGCACGAGCATCTAGATCTTCTATTAAAGGTCTGCCAAGCCATCTCCTATGCACACCATAAAGGCATCTTGCACAACGATCTCAAGTTGGAAAATATTATGGTGGGAGAGTTTGGAGACGTTGTAGTAATGGATTGGGGATGCGCAACCCAAAATTCTGTGGTCGATGTCTCTTTACCCTTCCATATTTTGCACCCCAATCAAGTGACGAAACCCTTTGGTTCTCCATGCTACATGCCTCCAGAGCTAGCTCAAGGACAAGGACGATCTATCGGTCCATGGACCGATACATATTTGATTGGAGCTATGCTGTATGAGATACTGGAAGGCCGACCACCCAGACGAGGAAAAACCTTGGGCGCCGTCATTCAACAAGCCTGTTTGGGAGACACTGACCCCTTCGAAAAGTGTACCTCTCCGACTCTACAACGTATCTGTCTCCGTGCGTTGTCACCCAATCGCACAGACCGCTATTCAATACCAGATGCCTTAGAAGATGATCTAAGAGGATTCTTCAAAGCCGAACAGAGCGAATCACTTCTAGCAACTGTGGAAACAGTTCTGAGTGAAGAGAATTCTCATACGTACTCAGATTCACACAGTTCATTGATGACGCTGATAGAAGCAGTCTCCATGACCGTTCAAGCCGATCAAATCTGGCCATCTGCGAGTGCAAAGATGCTTCGTGAGAAGGCCTGTAGACAGCTGGTCAGCAGAGCCATCGAACTGGGAGATCTTAAACTGGCCACGGCCTACTTACACCATCTATCAGTAGAGCACGATGACTTACGAAAGATGCTCACCTCTCAGCAACAAAAGAGACAGCTGGAGACAGAGGCTATCGAGCGAAACACTCGGTTAACGAGATTGATCGTTGCATTCATGATGATCAGCCTCACTGTCGGTGGTGCCCTCGTCAACAGTGCGCGTCAGGAAGCCTTGACCCAACACGCCATCGCGTCCGAAAGGCTCGTGGAACTGACCTCACTATCGGATATTCAAACCGCTCAGCAACTCACCACCGATCTCGAATCTCTTTGGCCCCTGAGAACATCAATGGTCCCCGAGATGGACCGCTGGATCAACACCGCGGAAAACCTTATCTCTAGAAAGTCTGTCCACACAGGCCATCTGAATACGCTCTCGACTCACGAAACAGATATGGATCCACAGTTGTTGAAATGGGAACTGGGAATCATTTCTTCTCTGTTGGATGAGATTACCCTACTGGAATCCAAATGGCTCCCCGCCATCAAAGACAGACGTTCATTTGCCCTCACTTTAAGAGAACGTAGCATCGACGATCACGAAGCACAATGGACTGCTGCACTTCAAAGCGTCAAAGACCATCCAATGTATGATGGTCTCAACATTGAACCGCAGCTTGGATTGATTCCACTCCATCAAGATCCCACGAGCGGTCTGTGGGAATTTGCCCACCTGCAGAGTGGCACACCGCCTGAGATTGTCGACGGCAAGTATGTTCTCACACCTGAAACGGGTATCGTACTAACCTTATTGCCAGCCAGTTCCTTTTGGATGGGTGCGACCAAAGATGGGTCTCGCAATATCGATCCGCGCTCCAAAGAAACCGAAGGTCCTGTTCACTTGGTGGACATTGGTGCTTTTTTCATCTCCAAGTATGAAATGACGCAAGGTCAATGGCTGCGAATGAATGAGAACAATCCCGCTGCCTATCCCGTCGGAACAGACTTAAAACCACAACCCATTACAGCACTTCATCCGATTGAACAAATCACATGGTCCGAAGCAACAGAGACGCTGTTTCGGTACGATTTGAAATTACCCACAGAAGCCCAGTGGGAATATGCTGCGCGAGGAAAGTGGACTGCAGAAGAAACCCCCTCCTCCAATCCTGTCTTTTGGACTGGCAATACGGTGGTCTCTTTGCAAGGAACATTAAACATCGCCGATATGGGAGGGCGCAGGCTGGGAAGTCCTGAATCTTGGCGATTTGAAGCCACACTCGACGATGGTCACATGGTGCACGCACCCGTCGGCTCTTTCACAGCGAATCCATTTGGATTGCACGACACGCTCGGAAACGTCTGGGAATGGTGCTCCGATCGATTTGGGGAGTATACGCTGCCTGTAGAACCAGGAACTGGAAAGCGCCTAGCCCCTGAAGATGCGCCGAACTTATTTCGAGGGGGTGGATTTCGTGCGTCTTCAGTTCATGTCCGGAGTGCAGACCGATACTCTATCTATGCAGCGGATTACAGTGCGTATGATGTGGGATTAAGACCGTCTAGAGTTATCGAAACCACTTCCGAACCTGTTGAATCAGAGTAGCCCAAGTCACTTAGCCCAAAAAGTCACTCTCTTCAGCAAGGGGCCACGTGGTTCTGTAAAAGGAACGCAATCTTGGAATGTAATTATGGGGTCTGTCTTCCCGAAAAGAGTGATCCGTCTCAATGTGTACACAAAGAGCATCTGGAAAGCGTTCAGACATCCGGTTGATGTTCGCAGGTTCATTATCAATGCTCGCCGCCACCGTTCCCAATTTGGCTATTTCCTCAAGAGCATCCATCTTGTATGCTGTATCTTCCATTCGAAATTCTGGTTTGGTAAAGAGTACCGTGCGGTCGATATCGTAGGGAAAACCACATCGGCGTAACGCTTGCTCTGTACCTTGCCGCATCTTGATATCGCGACCGGTCAAATACACAATGTGCATCCCTTTGTCGTAGCAGGCCTGAACCAAGTCGGTGGCTCCCGGCATCGGATCATCCCACGCCACATACTCATCTGAGAAAAACCTCCCACGCCAAAACTCAATGAACTCTTTGAATACGGCGTCAATTTCAGATTCTGGCATTCCATACTTTCGAAGTGGCTTCTTCAAATCCCAGTCTGTAAAATCGGACCGTTCTGCAAAAGCAAAGTGTCGACCTGCTGCACCTTTTACAGACGCAAACTCATGAAAGATGGTCACCAGTCGAATGCGGGTATCAAACAAGCAGCCATCCAAATCAAAGACCCCGACCGTCCCCGGCTTGGCCTCGGCGATGATTCGGTCTAACAACGCATCCTGTTCAAGGTTGGTACCAAAAGGTTTGTAGCCACGTGCACGCATGAAGGTCTCCTAAAATTACAATACTGCTCTGTATCGCTTTACGAGCAGAAACCCAAATGGCGTTGCCCTTGTGATTTACCCTTGTGTAATCTGGATCTGAATACCCCTTTCCATGATAGGGTCCCAATCCAAATTGTTGTAGACACTCTGACTGATGTAGAGTGTCTTCAAGTTGGGCAAATCATCCAATACAGCGGGGACTGAATCCAAGTTGTTTCTGGTCAAACCCAAAATCTCAAGACCAGAGAGGTTACTGAGTTCCCTTGGCAAATCAGACAGCTCGTTTCCACTCAAGAATAGGTGTTTGAGGTTCTTCATCTGACACACTTCGAGTGGTATATGAGAGAGTCCCTGTTTGTTCAAGTATAAAAACTTCACTTGACCGAGTTTAGACAGCTCTGAATAATCAGACATATCCAATACCACTTCGACCTTGAGGGTATTCAGTTCACTCTTGGCTTGAAGGGCCGACAGTGGAACCTTCTTTGTATTGTAGCGTACCTTGTCAATAAACTTGGGCAGCGTCCCAGCCGTGTAGGGTCTGGCATAATAGGCACGTTGCAGATTCCACACACGTGGTGTTTCGTAATCATGGTTCCAATACTGTATCGATATTCTCTGCCCCCGTCGACAATAGTCCGCATCGAAGTTTTTGAGATGGCGACGCTCTTTCAACGACCACTGTCCGTCAATGTGAAAGAGCCAGTGTTTTCCAATCCGAATGTGCGAACGACCATTCATTACCTTTACAAAGGTCTCTGGTACATCATTTTTCGCCAATCGTTTTTTGAAAATCTTCAAGAACCGTTGGCTCAAATGCACGTCAGAAGTTGTATGATGCCCTTCCAATATCCGAGCAAACCACAACGCTATTTGTTCCCATGTATGAATGTTGCGAATCTCTTTCTTGTGATAGAGTGAATGTTCGGGCAGAGTTGGAGAGACAAAATTTTCGAATGGATTGGGTGCCTTCAAAAGGTTCGAGGCAAAAAAGCTCTCTTCTAAGTATATTTGCGTACCGTGCTTGAATGAAGTCAATGAAAACAAGCGCTTATCGTACCCCATACTTGTCATCACGACCCTCATAACATTTTCCATATGCCTTTTGAATCGACTGATAAAATTCATATCCGCCTTCAGTTCATACAATCGATCGCGCAGCGCACCATTACCGGAGAAGGCAAGCTGCACTTTGGAGGAATCCTCTTCATCACTTCCAGCAACATATAAATATCGCAGGGGATGTTCTGCATAAAAGAAATCCATATCAAATACACGCGCTATACCTGAATACCACTCATTGTGATACTTCGAATTATCCCAACCAGATTCGTTATATATGCACTCAAAAAACACGCCTTCCAAACGCGGACATCTAGCAAGCCACGCTTGATTCAACGTAATTTTTTGATCTATGTCATCCCACCAGTACTTTGATCTTTTAAACTTTGCCAACCGTAGATTTGGAAACTCCAATGTATTCGAAAAGATGTGTCGGACATCTCCTTCAAACTGCTCCAATCGAAGATGTAAGGGCTTATCCGTTTCATCGTTGAGTTGAAGTGTGTAGGTTGTATTCGCAAAAACGTTTCCAAGTTCAGCATCGATGACCAACTCCCAATCGATACGTTCTTTTGTACATGAATTCACCCTTGGAATATCAATCGCCGTATCGTGCTGAAAATAGCTGGTATTATCATTCTTTCGCCAAACGACTTGACGACCTTCAGAAGTTTGACGAAAAATGGTTACATGCGAATAGGCCTGCGGATAGTTGTACCCGCCTTGAACATTAGATTCGGGTCTGAACGCATTGTAGAGAACATTCGATTTGTGCAAATCTTGAACTCGAAGGTTTGTAGAGATCAGATTGGGAATATCCGCAGCCATCACAGCGCGCAGATCATCATCGAATGTAGACATCTCATCGAAATAATGACGGATATTTGGCATCGCCATCAATCTTGGAAACCATTGATCAACCGTTGCCTGTGTTCGATTCTTAAAGTTCTCATGATACCAGTTTTGGTGTGCATTTTTCCACTGATCGCTCATGCTCCACCAGTTGAACCCATTATCCAGTGTCAGGCTATAGTTCTCAAGCCAACCCAACGAAAAATGGACTCGAACCAACTGGGTACATTTTTCCAGACCATCTACCCCAAAGGTGGGGCCATAAAATTCAATGCCGCGAATGTGAGACTCCGGACCACAGAAATTGGGCATTCGATGACAATGGCTGATCTTGATCTTAGAAGGCAGAGTTTCGAGTTTCTCTGGAAACAATCGGAAATACAATTCCCACAATGGAACGATTAAGTCTTCTTCAATGATGAAGGCTTCTTCTTGATTCATCGATTCCTTTTGCAGAAAAATCTCTTGATAAATATCGGGAATCGGAAGCATACCATTTGGTCTGATATCATTCATCCCATTGAATACTTCAACTCGGTCGGCAAATTCATGCTGGATACCAACATCGCGTACGAAGTCAATTAATGAATCCAGTAAGACAAACGCCGTCTGTCTTTCCTCTTTCGTACCTCTGAACAGATTCGCTATTTTTCCAGCATTCTCAAGCATATCTTCACCCAAAACATCACTTCAATAATTTTGGGCTCAGTGCTGTATTGCATACTGATCACCCACAAAAACTGCTTCCTTGCACCGTTTTTGATCAAAATACTCGAAGCAGTATGAAAGAAAAGCAGAGCAGCATTAAATGTGTATCGCACGAAACCGATTGCTATGTTTTGGCCGATATCGCCTCTGGTGAAATCGGTGGCCAATCGATGATTGAGGGTGACACATCTTCGTTTCTCTGCGAGAAACGAAGATGTGTTAAGAAATCGATGAACAACAGTAGTTGAAAACGGATGTTGTTCATTGAATTCTGACCGTCAATCATCTTTCAGATTGGTCACAAAAACACAGCAATCGGTTTCGTGCGATACTTCGATTGAATGGAATTCAATCGAAGTATATGCATCGCGACGGAGCGTCACAAATTCCTTCAAATACTTCCTAGAAAACACTCAAAGAAAGAAGCCTGCTCTGCCTTTCACCAATTACTGTAATAACGTTGGTGATATGCTGTCAAGTGTAATTCTGATTACAATAATTGAAGCCCCAATGACACTCCGTTGATATCAGCGACCGTTCCTACTGGATCCTTTGACTCAACATCAATCTGCTTAGCCAGAACCTCTTCACCAATCTTGGCACTGAATGCATTCAAGGCTGCTAGAACATCTGTATCTGTAGTCGACAACTGAAGGTGAATCCGGTCTGAAATTTCCAAGCCTGAATCCTTACGAAACTGCTGAATGGTACGAATACACTCACGAACCACCCCTTCCTGAATGAGTTCCGGAGTGAGTTCAGTATCCAGTGCCACCAACATTGCGCCTTGAGTTTCAATCACCACATCACCACGTGCGGCTCGTCTGACGATGACATCGGCTTCGGTGATATCAAAACCCAGTACGTCGACAGATTGCCCAGACTGAAGCGTCGTCCATTGCTCGCGAGAGAACTCGGTGATGGCTTTGGCGACATCTCGCATCTGCTTACCGCACCGGCGACCCAAGGTTTTGAAGTTGGCTTGGAAAGAGACCGTTGTCAGTTCAGCGTCACTGGCTTCCAATCGAACACCTTTGACATTGAGTTCTTCTTCGATCAAGTGTGACTGAGCTTGCAAGTCAGTACGGACCTGCTCGTCATGATGAACGATGGTCACAGCGGCAAGCGGCTGACGGGTCTTTAGCTTATGCTTTTCACGAAGCGCACGGCCCAACGACACCACTTCACGAGCAAGGGCAATCTGAGACTCCAAACGTTCATTGATATACGCTTGGTTCACCGTTGGATAATCGCAAAGATGAACAGAGTCTTCGCCTTCTTTGGCTACGCCCATTTCCACGACCAAATGCTGGTAAATTCCTTCCGACAAGAATGGCAGTACGGGAGCCAAAACTTTCGAAAAGTCCACCAAACAATCATACAACGTCTGATACGCGTCGGCTTTGTCCTGAGCGGTGTCCATGTTCACAGAACCCCAGAAACGACGACGAGAACGACGGATGTACCAATTTGTCAGGTGATCAATGAAAGATAGTACCGCCGGAACAACTTTATAAAGGTAATAGCCTTCCATCTGAGTGTTGACTTCTGCCACCAAAGACTGAAGTATCGAGATGAGCCAGCGATCGAGTTCACTCCTATCTGAAATGGTTTGGGCTTGCACGAACTGACCGTCTACATTCAATCCAGACTGGGGAGTCCAGCCGTCAACGTTGGCGTACATCGTAAAGAAGGACCAAGAGTTGATCAGCGGCAGCAGCGTCGTACGAATGATATCGCGCACACCCTCCTTTTGGAAGCGAAGTGGTTCTGCGCGCACAATTGGAGAGTTGATGAGGTAGGCCCGAAGCGCATCGGCACCCATCTCTTCAATCACCTCTTGCGGTGGAGGATAATTCTGTTTGGATTTGGACATCTTGGAGCCGTCCTCAGCGAGGACCATGCCATTGACAATCACATTTTGAAATGGGGGCCGATCGAAGAGAGCCGTGGACAGAATTAGCAGTGTATAAAACCAACCACGCGTCTGATCCAGGCCCTCAGCAATGAACTGAGCTGGGAAACCACTTTCGAAGAGTTCCTTGTTCTCAAACGGATAGTGCAACTGGGCATAGGGCATCGAACCCGATTCAAACCAGCAATCAAACACGTCTGGAATTCGATGCGCATGGCCTCCACACACTGGACAAGCCACTTTCAAATGCTCAATCTTGTGTGGATGCAAATCAGTAACGGATTCTCCAGCAGCCGCTTCAAGTTCAGCAATCGAACCAAAGCACTGTTCATGGGAACAGTCCCCGTTTGTACATTTCCAGATTGGAAGTGGAGTGCCCCAAAAACGATTCCTAGACACATTCCAATCACGCGCATCGGCAATCCAATTTCCAAAGCGCTTGTGACCTACGGCTCCAGGTACCCAGTGAATACTCTTATTATGCTCAACCATCCTGTCACGAATTTGCTCTACGCGAATGAATCTTGCGGGTACGGCTCTGTAGATGAGGGGCGTATCTGAACGCTCGCAGTATGGGTAGGCGTGCTGAATCGTATCGTGACGAAACATCCGGCCGGCTTCTTTCAGAGCCTTGATGATGTCTGGGTCTGCTTCTTTGATATTGCGACCAGCATAGTCTGTAACAGAAGAGGTAAAGTTCCCTTCATCGTCTACAGATTGCAAGATGTTGATGCCTTTTGCACGGCAGGCATTGAAGTCATCTTCACCAAAATCTGGGGCCATGTGGACCAAACCAGTACCGTCAGATGTCGTGACGTGACCACTGGAAATGACGTGAAAAGCCCCTTCTGATCTTCGCTCTTCAAAGTATGGAAACAGCGGCTTGTACTGTTTACCAACCAGATCAGAACCTTTGATCGTCTCCAATATTTGAACTTTCTTACCAAGCACTTTCTTCGCTAGCGCCTCTGCTACGATGTACACTGTGTCATCTTCGGGCTTCTGTGCACGAACATAATCGATGTCTGTACCAACCGCGATGGCCAAGTTACTCGGAAGTGTCCAAGGGGTCGTTGTCCAAATAAGAAGGACGTCATCAGACTCAACCAAGGGCATCTTTATTGTGATCGCTGGATCTTGAACGTCCTTATAATTGGAGTTTGCTTCAAAATTAGAGAGCGAGGTCGACAAGCGCCAAGAGAACGGCATCACCCTAAAATCTTGGTAGACGAGATCTTTGTCCCACAATTGCTTAAAGACCCACCACACTGATTCCATGAAGGTTGGGTCCATGGTCTTGTAATCATTGTCAAAATCCACCCATCGTCCCAAACGGGTAACCACTTGCTCCCACTCTTCGGTATAAGTAAGCACATTGGCGCGGCAAGCTTCATTAAAGTTGGCCACACCGTACTCTTGAATCGAAGTGGGTCCACTGAGTCCCAATTTCTTTTCAACGAGCATTTCGATCGGAAGACCATGCGTATCCCAACCAAATCGTCGTTCAACACGCTTCCCACGCATTGTCCAGTATCTGGGAACGATGTCTTTCAATGTCGAAGCGACCAAGTGCCCATAATGCGGGAGTCCTGTGGCAAACGGAGGACCATCATAAAAGATGTAGTTGTCATCCACAGACTTAGACTCAATCGACCGCTTAAATACGTCTTTTTCTTTCCACAGTTTCAAAATCTGATGATCGAGATCAGGGAGATACATCTTGGTCGACAAACTTCTAAAGGTCATGACAACTCCTTCGTTGCTATGAGTTAACTACCTTTGCTTTTAACCAATTAAACGTTCATTGTCACCCAAACAAACAAGGTAGTGCACCATTCGCAAGTCAATATTCTCACAGAAAATATTGAGATAAAAAACGTATACAAAGTCGTTTCAAGCAACAAATATCCAGATTTTTTACCGCTTTCAATTTTGATTTCAACGTCAACTTGGATACAATGTGCACGCTATTTATAAACTATACGTGGTGAAAACCCACTGTTAAACCCACTCATTGTGAGGAGCAAAACAATGAAATTTCCTTTTAGTGTACTGTTGGCGATGAGCCTCATCGCTTGTGGCGAAGAAGAACCCAAAGAAGAAGTAGACCCATTAACTGTTGATGATGACGGTGATGGTTTCTCTGAAGAACAAGGTGACTGTGATGATACAAACGCAGATCTATCCCCTGGCGCAACTGAGATTTGCGACGAAATTGACAATGACTGTGACGGTGACATCGATGACGCTGACTCCAGTGTAGATCTTGAAACTGGATCTGTATTCTATGCGGACGCAGACGGTGATGGATTCGGTAGCATGACAGAAGTCGCAGCCTGTGTTCTTCCAGAAGGCGCTGTTGAGAACATGGACGACTGCGATGACGATAATGCAGACGTAAACCCAGATGCAACTGAAATCTGTGACGATATCGACAATGACTGTGATGCAAACATCGACGACGCAGACGATTCATTGGATACAACCACAGGCTCTACATTCTATACTGACGGTGACGGCGATGGTGAAGGTGATGCTGACGCTCCGATAATGGCTTGTACTTTACCAGAAGGCGCTGTTGAAAACATGACCGACTGTGACGACATGGATGCTGCCATCAACAATGCTGACGTTGATGCGGATGGTTTCACTACTTGTGCCGATGCCGATGGTTTTGTAGACTGTGACGACACTGGTGCAACTGATCTGACCAACTCTTCTCTTGATGGTGACTGTGATGGCACGTTGACTGCAGACGATTGTGATGACAATGACGCAATGTCTACCATCATGGCAGACGATATGGACTGTGACGGTCTTCTTCCTGTTGAGAACGGCGGAACGGACTGTGACGACATGGATGCTGCCATTGGCGCGACTGACGTAGACGGTGACGGTGCTTTGGCTTGTGACGGTGACTGTGACGACAACGATGCAAACTTGTATCCAGGGGTTGCATTCAACGAAACGGATACCACTCTTTGTGTTGCAGACGCAGACGGTGATGGCTACGCAAACTATGCAGAGATTGTTACAATCAGCTGCTTCGACATCGACATGGTCGACTCGTTTGGCGACGGTTGGAATGGCAACGAGATTGAAGTATACGAGGACGGTACTCTTACCGGCACGTATGAAAACGACTCTTCATATGCTGGTGGCGCTGTACACTCTGAGCAACACTGTGTGGATCCTGCCACTGCTATGGTAGAATTCGGATTTGTTGATGGTATGTACAACTCAGAAGTTAGCTTCACAATTTCTGACGCTGGTACTGGAACACTCTTGGGAAGTGGTCAAGGCACTGGTTCTTACGATGTCATCTGGGAAGGTACTACGTTTACCGATGGGGATGTATTCTTAGACATCGCTGATGTATCGGCTGTTGAAATGCTGACTGGTGGTTCTGACTGTGATGATGGAGACGCAACCACATTTGGTGACGACGACGGCGATGGCTACACTTACTGTACTATTGACTGTGATGACACCGATATGACCTTGAATGGTGATGACTTAGACGGTGACGGTTACAGTTCTTGTGATGGTGACTGTGATGATACCGCAAGCTCTTGTGACGATGGTGTCAGCACCAATGAAACAGACTGTACTGCTGGAAGCTGTGATGATGGCGCCTGCGACGATGGTGCAAGTACAACCGAAACAGATTGTACTGCAGCTGGTGCAACGTGGACTGTCAGCACTACTGAAACAGATTGCTCTACTGCCGGTGCAACATGGACCGCGGGTGGTGTATGGACTGCGGGTGGTACTGACTTCAACCCAGGCATGACTGAAACTTGGTACGACGGTATCGATTCAGACTGTGATGGTGGTAATGACTATGACCAAGATGGTGACGGTTATGAACCCATTGAGTATGATGACGGAACTGGTGTAATGGTAGCACACGGTGGTATGGACTGTAATGACTCTAGTGAATATTACGCTCCATTGGCAATGGAAGCGGATGCTACAGCATGCTACTACGATTACGACGGCGACGGATACGGTGACAGTACACCTTCTACAACCGCGACTGGTACATACGGTGTAATCGCTGGTACTGACTGCTATGACTACAGTGACGTCACCTATCCTGGTGCTGCCTTCAATGACAGCACTACTGAGTGTATGGAAGATGCTGATGGCGATGGATATGGTGATTACTCTCCATACACAAGTTCATTTGGCTCTGATGAGTACGCTGTTGCAGGTACTGACTGTGAAGACGATGACGCAGCCAGTGTCGGTGATGACGACATGGATGGTTATACAACTTGTGGTGATGCCAACGGTCTTGTAGACTGCGATGACAATGATGCATA
>CALDQI010000778.1:0-3668 GCA_937911635.1 uncultured Pseudomonadota bacterium
AATGTTCCTTCATCATCCTTGTGCTCAGGGTTTATCTCTGGGATATTGACGGTAAGGGTATTGGGTGTGGCAAAATTGTTGAGTCGGTAGAGTGCAAGATCGCTCATTTCAACATTGATTTCTTCACCAGTGGGGTTCAGGATTCGGATTTCTATGCAGGCGGAGGCGGCCCCTTTGGGTGTTAGGAATGTATTGGAGAATTGGAGTTGTTTGGGAGGGGGAAGGGTGTTTTCCAAATCTGCAAATGCGGTTCCCAATCGATTGCCATCTTCTGAATAATATCCAACACGATATTTTATATCGACACCTGGGATGTCAATACGCTGTAAATTGGCGGTAAAGTGATACAACATCAACTCTTCGATTGGAAAAGTTGTAGATTGTAGCATCTGCCATTCTGTTGGCTTTACCGTACCAGGAATCTGTATGCGAATGTGACCGGCGACATTGTCATCCACTGGAAGGGCCGAGATGGTCATGTTCTCGAAGGGGAGTAAAAAGTCTGCTGGGGACTGCAACTCAGTCTCGAGCATTGCAACCCCTTCGTTCGGAGGTGCGAGTGCTCTGTGTGGAATGGCCAGTGGAGAGGTGGTGAGTGCCACTCCATGACCCATATCGAAATTGAATTTGTGATTGTCCAGTTTGTAGTGTTTACTTGCATGCTCCCAATCGTGTCCAGACAAGATGACCTTCGCCCAGCCTGTATGTGGTGTTACATTTCGAAGGCTATCCGCAGGGTAGGCAAAATGACCGGCTTCCAACTGGGTCATCCACAAGTCGGATGGCGATGTTACTTCAAGGATTTCATCCGGTTTCAATAAAGAGATGTCAGGCGAGTGTCCATCGTAAGCAAAGAGCAGGTTTGTATTTTTAATATCGGTATCAAGATAGTGTGCGATCCAGGTCATTCTCTCGAATCCACCAGTGGTATAGAAAAGGTGATCGAAATACTGTACATCGGCTTGTGCTGGTAGAACTTCATACACTGACGCGAAATCTTGTTCCCAAACCTTTTTTAGATCCGTGGATTGATCCAGTAGATTCTGATACCCCTGTAATCTATCGGCATCATAGAGGTAATCCTCACGCATTACAATATGTGTAATACCTGCCTTAGAGACCAAGCTACCAATCTCATCCAAATGACCGTTGTCCAAGTGGTGATGTATAAATCGCAGGAATTGCA
The DNA here is from genome assembly GCA_937911635.1 of uncultured Pseudomonadota bacterium. Classification (GTDB taxonomy): domain Bacteria; phylum Myxococcota_A; class UBA796; order UBA796; family UBA796; genus CAJWHX01. Next base: position 1,187 of record CALDQI010000778.1, read on the forward strand.
TCACCATCATATCATTCCCTTCGAATGGGAACATTGTATCTACACGCGTGTCAAAACACATATGATCACCGGTACTCTTTGATAGGAGAGAACCTTGGATATCTGCTTTGTTGAAATCTGGACTGGCGACTTTTATTTCGGGATCTGTAACAAAATCAGTGACTGGTAAGTATAGGACTTTGCTGTCTTCTGGAAGGGATTCCAACGTCGCATGTAGATCATCATATGTTTCCGGCCACTGAACTGGTTTGTAGTAGCCATTGATGTAGACCTGATAGACAGGATTGAACCACAAAATGATTCCGCTTCCAAGCACTAGAGACAAACCGATTGAAAAGCCTCGAGAATTCTCTCGTGCTGTTCGCTTAAATCTATTTTCAATTCCTGCGATGCCGTAGGCGATAAATATGGCAATCGGTAGTATGAAGATGCCGTACAGCTTGTTTGGATCTCGAATCATATCCCCAAATGGGTAGGGTGTATCGAAGACATAACCGATGTATTTGGGCGCGAAATCTGGGAAGTATGTTCCTGTAGCCACATAAATGATGACGCAAGTTGCACCAAACATAATCAACCGTCTAGAGTATAGAACACCAATCAGGGATATCCCTAGGACAAATCCACCACCGATCCAAAATGGGCGGTCCAACTGACTCAAATCAAACATTGGCCACCAATAACTAACTCCCCACAGTAAGGAATAGGGGTTTACAGCCCGACTGAAGTTGACCACAGTTTCAATCGCGTTGACGTTGTTTTGACTCGGGGGAATTCCCTGAATCATACTGACCACAAATGGCAGTACCCAATAGGTTGAAAAGATATAAAACGTCGAGGCTGTGAGTAAACCCCGTAAAGAATACCAAACAAACCATGTAAAAGGGCATCGTCTTTTAAACGCTTCAATTAATGCCGGTACCGAGCATACCAAGGTCATCATCACCATGACAATGATGATGTAGAATCCGAAGTGAATCCCAGCAAAACTCGATGAGACACAAAAGCCCAACAGCAGAAACTTTCTCCATTCTTCCTTAGATAGAGGCACATGAAAATCTGTTTTGTTCCATGCGCCTTTTCCCACCAAATCCCAATTCCAGCTGAAAGCCAAAGGAACGAGGCAGTACCCACATAGGATAAAAATGTGCTGTATTCGCACCATGACCCAGGGATTGAGTGCGTAAACAAGTGCACCACAGACCAATCCAATTTGAGAGAGGGGGTGGTTTGAATCCTTAACCAGTCGTCTATACAGACTGCCAAAGCTAAATACCGTGATGATCAAAATCATTGTGATGAGGGTCGCTAAGAAAATATGACCGCTGTTCCCAAAAATCCACCCAACGGTGAATGGAAAAGCAATCCATATCAATCGTGGTGTATTGAACCAGTTTGGGGTTCCGAATTGTTCGTTGAATACCCCAATTACATAGTTGAGATATTCATCTGCGGCTCTTCCAATTGCCAAGTCCGAAAAGGTGATGTGTCCAGGAAAATACAATGGTAAACAGACGATGAAGACAATCAGTGCGGCAATACACTCGGCGGTCCATGTCTTGTATACTCGAAGCAATAGGTTTTTCATGGTTGGCTGTCCTCTTTGGATGACAAGATTGGCACTGAGTCCGATTCATGTTCCGGTTCTGAAGGCGTCTCGGATTCACCTTGTTCATCAACCGGTTGAAAAATGACAAGCAGGCTTAAAATGATTGTAGTGAGCCAAACGGAGGCGGAGGTCATTTGAATAATTTCCATCCCGGTATCACTCTGCCAAAACAATAGGCGGGTCATCGTTAAGCAACAGACTGCGAGCAACCAGTTGAGGTATTTGGTTCGCTGTGCAATGTGCCACGTGATCAGAAGCTGAATTGCACAGAGGGCAAAGTTGGCAAAAAAGGTCCAAGACATCAGTTCGAATGACGGTACAATCTCCTCTGGGAAAGAGACTCGAATTAATGGATCAACACAAATGGCTCCAATCGGAGAGAGAAGGGCACAAAACGGTATAAAAAGAATCAATCCGAACAGCATTTGTCTTTGTAAATCGGCACTGGTCTTTGCCCTTGAAAACTTTGGTAAGATTACAATGGCGATCGATGCACCGACAAAGTACAGTAATTTACCAAACTTGTTTGCAGTAACATAGGCACCACCTTCCTCTCCCAGTGTTTCTCCAACAACGATGAGATCGACCGATAAAAAATAATTGAGAAAGAAGTTGCACAAGATGACCCCAAAGATTTCCTTGTACAACCCTTCTTGGGTGCGCCTTTCGTTCCAGCATTGGCTCCAGACTTCTTTTGGAAGCAGAGACAGAGCATACACGAAATGGACCAGAGATGAGCCCACAACGGTTATCCATGCCTCATTAAGAGATACGGATCCATCCATGTACATATACAGAATGATAAGTCTAAAGACATGTTCACTGGCTTGTGCGCTCCACAATCCATAGAATCGCTCCGTTCTTACTATAAAA
>CALDQI010000779.1:0-1506 GCA_937911635.1 uncultured Pseudomonadota bacterium
TGCGCATAGAGGAGCGTTTTAGTTTGGATGAGATTGAAGATGAAGACGTACAAGAACTTCAGACAGTTGGTGAGGTTGTTGACTATTTGGAGATTATGCTGAGAGCATCCAAATGAGAGACTTCGTTGTAGGGATCGCTTCCGATCACGCTGGTTTTTCACTCAAATCGGAATTGGTAGCACACCTCGAGTCGAACGGTATTGCGATCCAGGATTTTGGTCCTGCAGAAGCAACCAGATGCGATTATCCAGATTTTGCGCACAAGGTTTGTGAGGCACTTCAACAAAACACAATACAGGCAGGGGTACTGGTTTGCGGAACTGGCATTGGTATGTCGATCACTGCAAATAAACATGTCGGGATTCGTGCGGCCGTGGTTTCTGATGTTTTCTCAGCACGTGCGACAAAGCAACACAACAACGCCAATATTTTATGTTTGGGTGAACGAGTCGTTGGCGTCGGACTCGCACAGGAAATCGTACAGGCTTGGATGACCGCCACATTTGAAGGCGGACGCCATCAAGGTCGTATTGATAAGATGATGTCTTGGGAACAAAATCGGTAGTCTGTTGCCGTTCCGATAATTTTCTTCTGTCCGAGTGGAAGACAACTGGATACAATTTCATGCTGTACAGTGTACATTCATTGATTGTATTTGGGAGAGAACGATGTCTACATTTTGGGATGCTGAAGTTGAAGCCTCTATTAACGCTGAAGTTCGTCGACAACAAGATGAACTAGAGCTGATTGCCTCTGAGAATTATACGTCTGAGGCTGTATTGAGGGCTGTGGGGTCTCCTTTGACGAATAAATATGCTGAAGGACTACCGAATCGTCGATACTATGGTGGATGTCATCATGTTGACGTGGTGGAAAATATCGCTCGGAAACGTGCGCGGAAACTATTTATGGTTGAAGGGTGCGACATCGGTGTCAATGTCCAGCCACACTCTGGTGCTCAGGCAAACGCCGCATTGTTTCTAGCTTTGTTGAATGGGGGGGCTTCTCAAGACGATGGTACTCATACCGGCGACACCATTTTGGGGCTTAGATTATCCAATGGCGGTCACTTAACCCATGGCTCTCCCGTAAACTCATCCGGTAAACTGTATCACGGTGAGGATTATGCACTCAACGATGACGGATGGCTTGATATGGATATGGTTCGAGAAGCCGCTCTGAAGCATCGACCGAAGTTAATTATTTGTGGTGCTTCGGCGTATCCACGCATCATTGATTTTGCTGCGTTTAAATCAATTGCCGATGAAGTGGGTGCGTACTTGCATGCAGACATTGCACACATTGCAGGATTGGTCGCGTCTGGTCACCATCCAAATCCATTTCCGCATTGCGATGTGGTGACGACCACAACCCACAAAACTTTGAGAGGCCCACGTGGTGGACTGATTATGGCAAAGCGGGCACTGATGAAAAAGATCAATTCTGCGGTGTTTCCCGGTACTCAAGGTGGACCACTGATGCACGTGATAGCTGGGAAAGCAGTGG
>CALDQI010000780.1:0-6879 GCA_937911635.1 uncultured Pseudomonadota bacterium
AGGTTGATTTCATCCATCACAATGTCTGTGATCTTCCGAAATCGATTCCCATAGAGTTTTTGAGCAGTGTGGCTAAACGGTGTGAAACTGTCTTGAATTCGTAATGAGCCGATTTGATCGCCAGTTGTCGTAATCGGTTTACCAATATTGTACCGAATGGTACCGCCTTTTGCCCATGGGAGATTTCCGCGGTAGCTTTGTTCACTGCCCATACATCCAATCGGTACGATGTCCAGATTGAGTCTCTGGGTCATTTGAGCGATGCCGGTATGTCCAGAGAGCAATCGTTTGGATCTGGTTCCTTGAGGGAATACTAAGATGTGATGTCCCAAATCGAGGGCCTTTTGATTCAGGTTAACGACCTCTTCTGAAAGGGCATTGAACTCGGAATGCAGCTGCTGCAGACGTTGTGTGGGCGCAGGTGCCAGAAACTGACGACACTCTGAGGTGGTCTCCAGTAACGTTTCTTCATTCACATCCAATCGTCCATCGAGGAGATTTCGAATAAATCTGTATTCCTTGCTGTTGGGTGACCGGCCGATGACGTCTTTAAATTTGGCTGATATGACATAGCCACGAGAGGCCAAAGGTACGTTGCTGGTACTCAATAAAAAGTTGCGGACCAAAAAGTTCTGATAGTATTTTGCCTTGACCCAAGTGACCGCATACTGCTCTTTGTTTCGCAGTAAATACCATTGGAAAGGCCAGCAGTTGTAGCGGTCTGTGTGGTTCATCGCAAAACAGACCGGTCTATCCTTGGGAATGTTTTCCAGTCCCTCAATTACAACATTGACTGCTGGGGGTAAACCATAGTTGAATGTTAAGAACTTTGCCCACCATCTCTGTCCCCAAGGACGCTCTGTAATCGGACAATTTTGCAGTAACTCGGTTGTGATCATGGTTCGGTTCAAGCGTTAAGCAGTCTGAATGAGTCTGGATAAAAATAGTCTTCGGTCCTTTTGAAAGGAGCCATCCACTCTACGTGAAGCAATCTCCATAGAGACGCCTATGTCTTCAAATCCCATGTCCGTAAACATCTGATTTGCAAGGCTGGGAGTGTCGGAGATGCGCATCAGAACGTGATTGTACGGTTGCTGATCCACCCAGTCTAGGTAGCGTTGGGTGATTTGCTTGCCCAAGCCCTGTTGTCTGTGTTCTGGGATAACACCCAACTCCGCGAAGTAATGGGTGTATTTTGGTGCAAGCAATCCATGAATGTGTCTAGAGATTTCAGGGTAATTTCGGAGAGCACAACCCAATCCAAAGCCGACAACTTCATCATCCAAAAGTGCAAGCATGGTCCAGCGCTGACGGGTTTCCAAATGAAACTCCATAATGGCGAGCGCCTCGGAGAGTAAAAATTGCTCATGATATGGTGGACTGGTGAATACGGACTGAAATGCCTTGGCAAAAGACTCAGCGTGAGGGGTAAAGTCTTCGATATTCTCTATGGTAACTAGCCGAAAGTGTTGGTAATCAATTTTCATAACAATCTCAGAATGTGTGAAATGGATTTGCGCTCAATAAATAGTCCATTTGACCAAAATTAGCAAGCAACTTGACCTTTTAGGGGCGTTAGTGTCACAAACGTCATGATGTATTCTCCTACTGTCATCCAATGACAGACCAAGATGGGAGGGGCTCCAATTGATTGTCCGAGTGTCTTTGCCTCATCGTGTAGGGTTACATGTGCCGTGGAGGAGGAGGGGTCAATTTGACCGACCTCAAATGATCTTGGATGTATAGAGAATCCTGAACCAATCAGCTTCGAAACCGCCTCTTTGCAGGTCCACGCCAATGTTTGCCATCGTTCAGAGTTTCCAAGCAATGTTTGTTCTGATTCTGTAAACCAGTGTTTTAAAAATGCTGGTGAGCGAGGTTCAATGTGTTCTACATCGAGTCCGATCAGTCCGGTTCGATTTAGTGCAGCCCACCCCATCCGATTGCAGTGGCTGATTGATATGCCCATATCGGATCCCTTCAAAAATGGGCGTCCACTGCGTTCTTGTTCAACGTTGAGGTTCAAGTGTTCAAGTTGTAGGAGTTTGTATGCAGCTGATCGACCAGCGATGCGGTCTGTTTGTCTCTTTGCGTTTCCACGTTCTAGAAGCAGAGTGCTGTCAGTCGGTGGAACAATCTGTAGATTTTCTTGACTTCGTGCGATGACTACATCTGGTGTTGGAGTCCAGAAATCTTTGTTCCCATTGATATTTGGGGCCTCGATGAAACTCACCTCCCGAAGCGTCATGACAATACTGCCGTTTTGGTAGACGTCAATGTTGTATTGTCTTGGTTTATCTGGAATGGGTTGCGAGCGTACAAGTAGTCCTTCCCAGTCGGTGGGCGTATGAAAGATCTGCATGGAGCCAATGCCTTTTGGCAATACCATCTCTTGAGTGTGGGTCCAATGATGCCATCCGGCCGCTTGGAAAGCATTTTCAATCGCCAAAGGCGCAATCAAGTTGGTTGGCAAGATGCTCAGGTGATCCAGCAGACCTGTAGAGATAGACTCTAGGTTGGACATGGACTGTACCTCTTCAAGGACTTGGAAAGATGGACCATGGAAGAACTCTTTATAGATCTCCGCTGAACCAACGGAGCAGGGGACCTGTGGTTCTTCTCGCAGTAAGGTGTGTTTGATTGGATTCGCAAAAAGCATCGTGGCTGTAAAGTGTAGGGTGCGTTGCTGTCGTTCACCCGCCAATTCTCGTACGGAATACAACTGACAGTTTACCATCCTCTCTTGCAAAATTTCAGTTTCAACCTCTACACGGACCTCTTGATTTCGATGGAATTTAATCGGTCGTTCAAAGTGAACATTGTTGATACCGACCACTTTATTCGTATGAATTACCGCAACGGTTTGTGCCATAAATTCCAATCCCATTACACCTGGGAATATAGGTAGGTCACCAACACTGTGGTCTTTCAACCATTTGGACGTTTTTGGACTGAATAGAGCCTGTCCATGGCACCCTTTGGATCCAAGGGTAGCCGTTTGTATCAACGGTTGTGAAGTCGGAATCGGCAATGGCCCAAGAGCACCCGTGATGATGACTTCTCCCAGCAAGCGGAGTTCTGTCATTGCAATGGCCTGTTCGACTGCAAAGTCTAAGGGTAAGAGTTGGATTCCACGCTGGGTCAGGAGATGCTCCATTCCACCACGAGATGCCATTCCAACTTGGGCCCAGGCTGACCAGCAAATATGGAGAGAATTGTTTCGTTGTTGGCAAATATAACCGACAGAATCATTGGCGGCGGAGTAGTCTACTTGACCTTGATTCCCAAATCGTCCGGCGATGGATCCCATGGACAAGAAAAATGTCGAAGTGGGTATATTGTCCAAGATATTGAGGGCGCCTTGTACTTTGGAGTGGTACACACGCCTAAATGCTGCAAGGTCCTTCTTATGTAGGGGCTTACTTTCTTCTGCTCCAGCACCATGGACGACGACATCAATGTTTAAACCGGTGTCCGTTATTTGATTGAAGGCATCCGTCACTGACGCTCGATTGGCAATGTCTGTTTGAATGAATGTGACATCTGCACCCAAGGCTTGCATGTGGTTGATGTTTTGTAAGACAACTTGCTGCTTACGGATCAGGTCTAATCGTTGCTCAATCATCACTGGGGTAACTTTGACTCCAGTCTGAATAAGATCGGCTTTGATGCGTTCCTTTTCTTGGTCTAGGTTTACTAAGTCATTCGCTGGAGGCGTTCGTCCCAGCAGGAATACATTGGTGCAACCGTATCGAATGAACCCTTTCGCCACTTCGGCTGTAACACCTCTCGCGCCACCGCTAAACACCATTGTCTTTGGGGCAGAGTGTGGACTCAAAACGGCATGTTCCTTTTGCAATGTGAGGGCAAAACGATCCTGGTTCTCATAATACAGCTCTGTAACCGCATCGACACTACGGAGTTCTTGGTGTATGATGGCTGCGAGTTCTTTGGGAGTGATTCGAGGTTGGACCCAAATGACTTTACTTTTGCACCCCGGCCACTCTTGGGCGAGTGCTTTTGCCAGTCCCGAACGTCCTCCTTTGAGCGCTACATGGGCAGGGCGATCGTTGGGTGATGTGACTTCCAATATGCACAGCCAATGAGAGATGTGTTCGGCATCCAGTGATTTGGCTGCTTCAAAGATCTCTTCGATATTTCGTCCTCGCTCGATGACGATTTTACCATCCGGTTGTGGTTGAAGTCCTTTGGATTCTAGGGACCGAATGAGTTGACGGTCATTTGGTGTGTTTCCAACCAATCGAAAAGACTTGTCCTCAATGGGGCGCTCTTGTGTAACGGGATTGGATTCCCAGTGGGTTCGAAGTATGTACGGCGTAAAGTTCTCATATGTCTGGGATGTCTCTTGTACTATCAGAGGTACAGGTATTTCGTTGTCAAGTGGTATAGAAGGCTGAGGCGACTGATCGCTGTGGGCTTTATTCTCTACATCACTTGAATGTGCACTGAACCAATCGATGAGCGATTGAATGGTTGGTGCCGTCGTCATCTCGAGTTGAGTTTCATCTGGAACGTTAAAGGTTTCTCGGAGTTCTGAGAAGAGTTCAGCCTGTTTGACAGTGTCAATTCCCAAATCCGCTTCGAGTTCATATTCTAGATCCAAGTCTGAGATCTCGTACCCTGTTTGGGTGGAGATTACACCTAGGATTTGATCAGTGATTTCAGGAGCATTCTGTTCAGGATTGGGGCTGGTCTTTACACTTGAATCTTCTTGAGTGGAAGCATCTTCAGTGGATGGTTCACTGGTTTTAACAGGGAGATTGGAGACCGACTTAGATGTTGTGATTTGCTTCAACCAAGCTTGATGCTTGATATTGTCTCGTGGTGTTGAACCTTTCTGCCAAGCTAGTAAAACCAGCTGTGAACCAAATCCTGCCGCTAGACGAATGGCAAATTGACCGTTGAAAGCCCCTCCACTAGAGAATCGCAAGTCCTGTGCGGAATCATCGGGTGTTTCAAGATTGGGAATGGGTGGTGCTTGCTGATATTGCAATGTTTTGATCGCAATGACATCTTCAATTCCTGCCCCCATCGCATGACCCGTAAAGCCCTTTGTATTGGTGATCAGAACCGAAGGGGTATCGGCGCCGAATGCACTTTTGAGTCCTTGAATCTCTGCTTCTGCGGAGCCTCCTCGTGCCGGTGTAAAGGTTTCGTGACTGACAAACACCGTTTCCTTGGCGATCTGTGTCCGCGACAATCCAGTAGAGGAAGACAGGTCGGATACCAAGGACTGCATTTCGGAGGCGATGTGTTCGATATCCAGTCTGGTTCCGTGATAAGCGGAGTTGCTTACTCTAGAGGCTTTGAGCGTTGCCAGAACTTCTGCTCCGCGCTGCTCAGCATCGTCGGCTCGTTCTAGAATCATTCCTACCGCACCCATACCGAGCAACATTCCATTTCTAGACTTATCAAACGGTTTGGCTGCCTCTTTAAGGTTTGCGGCGGTTGATGCTGCCCCAACAGCCAAGAAACCAGATCCGATCCATTCGAGCATGGTCTCATTTGTTACATCGTCGGCGCCGACTACGATGACACGACGCGCGCGGCCACAGCGAATCCAGTCTTCTGCGATGGTGATGGCTTGCGAGGTTGAAGCACAAGCGGCATTCACATGCGTGTTGGGCCCTTTAGCGCCGATCAATTGTGCGAATTGCGAATGTCCCATGGCCAATATTTGAAATAGGAATCGTCTATCAAATTGTCCGGATCCATCGTCTCCATCTCGTGCGATGTGATTGGCAAAATTGGTGTGTCCAGCAAAAGCTGAAGCAAAAATGATCCCTGTATCCGTCTGGAGAGATGGTGGGAGGCGCAATCCGATGTGTTGCTCCAAGCCACTTCTGGTGGAACGAGTCTCTTGTACGAGTGGTATACCGGCATCTTTCAGTGCCTCAAGACCAGAAGCGATGGCCATCTTTGTGGTGATATCAAGGGTGTCTGCCCACTTTGGATCGGCATCGTATTCAGCGACAAAATCAAAAGACTGGGCTTGTCCTGCCCACTGTATACAGTCAGCATCGACACTCACAGGCTTGAACTCACCTTGACCGGTTTCTGGATTCTTTTGCACCCGAACAATATCTTTCATCAAAAACAAGTTCTTTTGTTTTTTTGATATTTGGGTCAGACGATTTTCGCCATTCAAAATGCTCTGGGTATTGTCAGGCGAGAAGACACGGTCACCACCAGGGAGTCCTAACGAGGCACCGGTACAAACGATTTCGACTGGTGATTGGGGGCTATTGTAGTCTGGCGGTACTGCTAAGGGCTGATGTTGCAGGAGGGCTCGAAGATCTTCGATTTCCTGTTGAAGCGCTCTTTCTTTTGCAGAGTCCGATGGTTTGGAGGATGGTGGTGTGATTACACCCAAAGCGATGAGATTGGCAAGCGCATCGATAAACGATAGTGCCTCTCCGCGACGAGGATGATTGGTGTGCATCGCAACGTGGGTCTTCCCTTTGAGTGTGGTACTGGTCAGCCCAGTCAATGCTCTTTTGGGTCCACACTCAATAAAGATACGGGCATTGTGGGCGTACAACCCTTCAATTTGTTTGATCCATTCTACAGGAGAGGCAATCTGCTGAGAGAGTACATCGATGATGTGTGGCACGCTGTGTGGAAACCAGTCCCCTGTAACATTGGTTGAGATTGGGAGTTGAGGAACATTCAATTCGAGGTTTTGCAATACTCCTTTCAAGGGCTCTGCTGCCGGAGCAACAATGTTGGAGTGGAAGGCATGGGATACCTGAAGCTCTTGACACCGTACACCCTTCTCTTTGCAGAGTGCGATCATCTCTTCTACACCTTTGGACGACACAGCAATAACTGTTGAACAAAAACAAGAAGTTAATGTTG
>CALDQI010000781.1:0-12768 GCA_937911635.1 uncultured Pseudomonadota bacterium
ATCAATGTGACCATACGGGCTGGGTCTGATTGTACAACTTCTTCTTCTGTTTCTGTTGATTCTTGTATGGAGTCCATTCCAAAGATGAATTTCTTACGAACAAGGTGGGTTAAAATATCCGACCCACCATTGGTAATATTACTATTGAAGCCCATTCCAGCTGATGGTAATGAAGAGTCTTCTGGGGCTTGATTGATAAACAATCCCCCACATGAAAGCGCTTTAAAGTTTGTAGAGCGCAACTCCTCAGTCGATCCAAAAATAGAGACCAGTTTTCTGAACTTCAGTTGATTGTAGAGTGAGACGGCTTCATCGTAGTCGGCGACCTCATAGACTAGTAATATTGGACCTGGAGGTGTATCATCCAGCATTGTGTTGCCGCTTGCCCAATTGATTTTGTACAAAGCAGGTCTGACATAGTAGCCTCGTTGCTCGTTGTCTAAGTTTTCAACGTTGCGAATGGGGGTGTGTTTATTGGTGTATAAAGAATGGCCATATCGATGATACCGAGTTCTCCAGTGCTCTGATATCATAGGACCGAGATAGCTGTCCTTTTCAGACCCAAAACCGACTTTGATTTGATCCAAGCTTTCTGCCAGTGTATCGATTAGAAGATCTGCCATCCCTTTGACGATGAATACCCGACTGACCGTAGTAGGCCGCTGGCCTGTATATCGGACCGAACTGGCTAAAATCTCGCGAGCAGTATGAGTTAAGTCGGCAGAGTTGAGGACAATTGCAGCAGATTTTCCGCCAAAGAATCCGATAAACTTATGGTGAGGTGCAGGGGGTTTATTGTGCAAGATTTCAGTAGCTGTTGGATAGCTTCCAGCAAAGAGAGACCCATCGATCATCGGATGAGACAAAATGTACTGTCCGATGTGAGAACCAGGTCCTTGCACCATATTGAATACACCCCGAGGTAGTCTGCATCGATCCCACAATTCAGCAACGGCTTGTCCGACCCCAGGCGTATATTTACTGGGTTTGTGAACGACACAATTCCCCATTAGCAACGCTGCTGCCGAAAACCAACAGGAGGTCAGTAAAGGTTGGCTAAATGGGGTTAGCAAAGCGATGGTTCCCAAGGACTGGAGCTGGCGAACGATATCGGATGAAGGGGTTTCATTTTGCTGAAAGATAACATTTGCTGCGGCGATCAGCTTATCCATGTATTGATGGGCCATTGCCACTTCTTGTTTCGACTCCCACAAAGGAATCCCTGTTTCGCGTGTGAGTGTGATGGCCAACGACTTATTGTGGGTTTCTAGCTGCTCTTGAAACTGATTGACGACAGCCATTCTTTTTCGAACGGTGCTAGAGTTCCATTTCGCTTGGACTTCCTTAGCGTACAAAATGGCTTCTTTTGTATTTTGCAAGGAGAAGGGATATCTTCCGATTTGGTCAGAGCGATCGCCGGGATTGTTGTCATTGATAAAGCCACTTGTATGAGCTGCTTTGACAAAGGAGCCATAAACATAGTCGCCTTTTTTCAATAGAGGAGGTGATTTTAAATCCACAATGAAACCCGCGGTCAAAGATTGGAGAATATTCAACTAGTCTTAAAATATCTCATATTGTACAAAAAATACAGTATCCGTATCGGAAGTGCAAGCAAAACTACGGAATTGTCATCCATTTGCAACAAAGGAACGAATGGTTTGAGGTTTGGGGCAATGTCGGTTAGGTAAGACCGAACAGTTTTTTTACGCATCGTGTACAGTGTACATACATCCGTTCAACCACAGAGGTGTATCTTGACTCCTGATAAACGTGTCTATGATTCCATTCTTGACTGTGTGGGAAATACTCCGCTGGTCAGACTAAATCGAATTACCAAAGATTTGAAATGTACTGTGTATGCAAAAGTAGAATTTTTCAATCCTGCGGGGTCGATAAAAGATCGAGTGGCGAAGCAAATTATTGAGGATTATGAAGCAGAGGGTCGTATCAAACAGGGTGGAACAATCATTGAAGGAACCAGTGGGAATACTGGTGCTGGTTTGGCTCTTATGGCAACCTCTAGAGGGTACAAATCAATTTTCGTGATGCCAGATAAGCAATCGGAAGAAAAGCGTCAGGCCCTTCGGGCTTGGGGTGCAAAAGTGGTGATTACTCCAACGAATGTCGACGCTGATGATCCCCGTTCATATTACAAAGTGTCCGAGCGCTTGGTGCAAGAAACAGAAAATGCCTGCTACGGAAATCAATACCACAATCCGAGCAACCCCAAAGCACATTATCACTCAACAGGTCCAGAATTGTGGGACCAAACAGAAGGAAAGATGGACGTCTTTATTGCGGGTGTGGGTACCGGTGGGACAATTGCTGGCTGCGCTCAGTATTTTAAAGAGCAAAATTCCGAGATTAAAGTGGTTGCTGTTGATCCGGTGGGATCCTTGTATTACGACTATTTTTACAGTGGTGTGATGACCAAGCCGTATACGTATGTCCTTGAAGGAATCGGTGAAGACTTTATGCCATCCACCATGAGTTTTGACAATGTCGATGATGTTGAGCGGGTCACAGATCAGGAGTGTTTTGAGATGACTCGCAGACTGGTTGCAGAAGAAGGTATCTTTGCTGGAGCGTCCTGTGGAGCTGCACTTGCTGGGGCGATGAAGTACCTCAAAAAACACGATCGAGAAGGTATGGTTGCAGTGGTGGTGTTACCGGACTCCGCGAAGAATTATTTATCCAAAGTATTCAATGATCGGTGGATGGAAGAAAATGGATTCATGGATCCACCAACTGTAGAGGGTACCGTATCTGATTTACTGCACTCAAAATCCAAGCGCGAAGTGATTACCATTGGACACACCACAACAGTTGTAGACGCAGTTGAAACATTGAAGAAGTATGACTTTTCCCAAGCACCAGTTGTAGATGGAGAATCTCTGTTGGGAATTTTGACGGAGAAGAGTCTCTTGCATCACGCTATTAAAGGACATGCGGGTCAAGATACGGTTAGAGAGCTGATCGATATGGACTTTTGTGTTGTACACGAAGATACAGAGTTGTATGTGTTGATGGAACTGTTCAGTCGATTCGAAACGGCGCTCGTTTATGAAGAGAAGAAACCATGTGATATCATCACCCGGATTGATTTGATTGATTACATGTCTCGTTCTAAAAAACGTCGATAAAATCGAATCGAATTGTAGTTTTTATGACCGCAAAACGCCATTTGGATACCCTTGCAATTCATGCTGGTCAGTCTCCCGACCCCACCACGGGTGCTGTCATGACACCAATTTATCAAACGTCCACCTACGCTCAGAGTAGTCCTGGTAGCAATAATTGGGGCTATGCTCGAACCAGCAATCCGACACGAAGTGCCTTGCAAGACTGTATTGCTGCACTGGAAAAGGCACAATACGGGATTGTGTTTTCATCAGGAGTAGCCGCTATTGACGCTGTGATACGTGTGTTGTCCCCAGGGGATCTGGTCGTTTGTGGAGATGACATTTATGGCGGTACACATAGACTCTTTACCAAAGAATGGACTCGATACGGTATTGATTTTGTCTTCGTAGATACGAGCAATCCGAATTTGGTCATTCCCGATAGCGCTAAGATGGTTTGGGTGGAAACCCCCACAAATCCTTTGTTAAAAGTTACAGATATTGAAGTTGTTGCGCAAAAGTGTGCAAAGAGTGGAGCTCTTCTAGTGGTAGACAATACTTTTGCAACACCGGTGTTTCAACAACCATTGACCGAAGGCGCGGACATCGTGGTTCACTCTATGACCAAGTATTTAAATGGTCACTCTGACGTTATAGCCGGTGCAGTAGTGGTTAACGATGTAGATTTGGCTCGCAGGTTGGCTTGGATTCAAAATTCTGCCGGTGCTGTCCCTTCTCCAAATGACTGCTTTTTGGTGTTGAGGGGCTTAAAAACGTTGCACTTGCGCATGGAGCGTCATCAGTTTAACGCTCGACTGTTGGTAAACTGGCTCGAGGATCAGGAGAGAATAAAAAGAGTGTTGTATCCAGGCTTCGGAGGTATGATATCGTTTACCTTAGATGCTGATTTGGATGCTGCGAGGCGTTTTGTATCTTCAACAGAGATCTTTACACTGGCAGAAAGTCTAGGAGGCGTAGAGTCTTTGATTGGAGTGCCAGCAGTCATGACGCACGCATCTGTACCGGCAGAAGTTCGCAGAGAAATTGGAATAGAAGATGGACTCATTCGAGTCAGTGTTGGAATTGAACACATTGATGATTTGATTTTGGATCTAACATTGGCAATGCAGAAAACGTTTATCACACAAGGACAGCAACATGGACAGTGACAAGCAATATGGTGGCGGAATGTTGCGTAGATTTGGACTGCTGTATTTTTTGAGTGGTGTTGGATTGTTGCTGCGAAAACTCCGCATGAGCGATCGTTCTGCCAACAATATTCGCGAGGCATCTGAAAAAGGTCCCGTCGTCTATGTCTTTTATACACGGTCTAAATTGGACTGGCTGGCGCTCAATAGGGTCCTCAATCAGCGTAGACTGCCTCTGGCTGAAGTGTCTTTGAATATGCGGGTTCTTTGGTATCGTCCTCTGATCGATGCCTGTGTGCAAACTTGGGGGGCGATAAAGCGACTGACGGGTAGTTTAAACGACAAACAGCTCTTAAAACAAACATTGGAAAAGAAGGGCGTTGCAGCGATATTTCTCACAAAGCCGTCGGGGTTCTTTTACACCAACACCGATGCGCTAGAATATTTGGTCGACTTGCAATCGAATACGGATATGTCGATTCAGTTGCTTCCAGTTGCTGTCGTGTGGCAACGCAAACCAAGTAAAGAACGTTCGGATTTGATGCGTTTTATTTTGGGGTCAGAAGATCAACCGGGTCCGTTGATGAAGCTATTTTCAGTGGTCAATCGAGATCATGAGCCGATCATTCAGGCTGGAGAGTCTGTAGAACTCAACGAAGTGTTGGAACGCTATGCCAATCAGCCCGCCAAACGTCAAATCCGAGTCGCTCGTCTTTTACTGAAGGGCTATCTCTATAGAGAGATGCATGCGATTCAAGGTCCAAAGATTCGTTCGTTTGATTGGTTTCGCCGCCAGATTCAACTGGCACCAGAAGTTAAGGCGTTGATCCAAAGCGAAGCGAAACGGACTGGAAAGTCTGTAGAACGCCTTCGCAATGAGGTTGATAAAACGGTTGAACACATCGCAGCACGATTTTCCTTTCGAATTTTGAAAGCCTTTGCCCTATTTTGTCGCTTTGTTTGGAATCAGATTTTTTCTGGCGTCGACTTACGACCCGAAGACATCGAGCGAATGAGAGAAGCCGTGCGTACTGGAACCCCTATTTTGGTACCGTCACACCGTTCTCACTTGGATTACCTTCTGATTGGATCTCAATGTTATGAACATGGCCTGGTTTTGCCATATGTTGTAGCAGGAGAAAATCTATCCTTTTTCCCAATGGGGCTTTTGTTTAGAGGGAGTGGAGCATTTTTTATCAAGCGTTCATTTAAAGAAGACCCGATTTTCCCCACTGTTTTTGAACGCTACGTCCGCTTGTTGATTCGCGAAGAGATTCCAGTGGAGTTCTTTATTGAAGGTGGACGGTCTAGAACCGGCAAGCTTTTACATCCAAAACTGGGAATGCTTCGGATGGTGGTCAATTCAGCTGTCCATATGAAGTCCGATAGAATTTTGACGATTTTGCCGATTGCTTTTTCCTATGAACAGATTGCAGAGGAAAAATCCTACGCCAAAGAATTGTCAGGACGATCGAAACAAAAGGAAAGTGTTTCAGGTGTTTTGAAAGCCCGTAAAATTCTCAAGAAACGATATGGGAAAGTCTACATGCGTGTCGGAGAGCCCATCTACTTAAACCAGATCATCGCTGGTTTTGATACTCATTGGGATGAAATGGAAGAACCTGCACAGAAGGAGCAGTTGAAAGGGATAGCGACGCAAATTATGCACGGAATTGGACAGAACATGCTCATTTTGCCAACAGGGATTACGGCTTTGGCCCTCTTGTCTGATCACAGACCCGGCATTTCATTGAATAGAGTTCATGAACGAGCGGAAAGGTACGATCGTTTACTTCGCCATCAAGGTGCGATGGCAGCAGAATCGTTGAATCATGGGAAAGAAATTGTTGAACAGGCTCTGCAACGGTTCACCTCTGAACGCTGGATTGAGAGACTCGAAGATGCACAAGGTGTCGTGATTCGAGTTGTCCCAGACTCTAGAATCACAATGGAGTATTACAAGAATGGTTTAATGCACTTTTTAGCACCGATATCTCTATTGGCTGCCGCAATTGTTGCAACAGATGGCGATTGTCAAGGCGATGAAACATTGAGACTTTTCTTGGAGCAATCCTTTGTGTTGCGATTCGAGTTTCCTGCTCATCCAACGTATAATTTCCGTCAACTTGCGGAAGTATCTCGTCAATCGATGGTAGAATATGGTGCACTTCGTACGTCGGAAGAGGATGGGGAAGTATCCTACGAAGTTGATTCGATGGAGATGCTTCATGAGTTGGCCAGTCTAACCACCAATTTCCTTGAAACCTACATCTGTGTTCTCCGAGCCTGTCAGTCCTTCGCTGCCATAAAAATATCTGAAAAGGAATTGAAAAGAAAGATTCAAGACTATGCCAAAGCAAGGCTTGCAGTAGCAGAAATCTTAAGACCGGAAGCATTGTCTAGTGTGAACATTGCGAATGCGCTATTTTCCTTTAAAGACGAGGGAATATTAACGTTCACAGATAGTGGTTTTACCATGGATGAAGAGGTCTGGGAGCAACACAGGCGCGATTTGACTACAATAGTGAAAAGGATGAATCGATAACTAGAAGATTCGCAAACGATCTACCGATAAAATGAGAGGAGAACAATGCTTTGGATGATACTGTCAACGATGGTTTTTGCCAGTCCAACGGCTACTACAGTCACTAAAAAAGGTTCGTGCCCATCAGGGTACAGCAGTTCTGGGAATTATTGCAAGCCCAATTCTGGAGCGAGATTTGCGATTGAAAAGACAGGTTCGTGTCCGTCTGGCTACAGCAGTTCGGGTGAGTATTGTTTGGCGAACTCAGGGGCTTCTTTGGCTATACATAAAAGTGGTTCATGTCCATCAGGGTACAGCAGTTCTGGGAACTATTGTTTGGCTCAATCTGAGAAGCGAACTTCTGCATTGACTCCAACTACTGTCACTAAAAGTGGTTCGTGTCCATCGGGGTACAGTAGTTCTGGGAATTACTGCAGACCCAATTCTGGAGCGAGATTTGCGATTGAAAAGAGAGGTTCGTGTCCGTCTGGCTACAGCAGTTCGGGTGAGTACTGCTTGGCGAACTCTGGTGCCAAATACGCTATACACAAAGATGGTTCGTGTCCATCAGGGTACAGCAGTTCTGGGAACTATTGTTTGAAGTATTGATGGCTAAAATCAATAAAGGGAGCTCGGAGTCTCCCTTTACAGTACAGTGCAGTAAGAGTGAAACCTATTTGCTAGTCACTAGCAGCGCACGACTTGGGTCTGCAGGATGTAAAGAAGCAGTTTTCTGTAGTGCATTGGCGGCGGCTTCCGCATTCCCATTCAAAGCATAATAGTTCGCTGCGGCGAAACTCAATTGAGAGCTAATGGCAATCAGTCCTTCTACAGATTCCAATACTTTTTTGGCTTGATCAAGGTCACCCGCATATGAGTAGCTCAGCAACTGAATCGCTTTTCTAGTGGTGAAAGTATTTCGATTCCAACTATCGGTATTGGGGATCCATTCTAACAGAGCCTGTTGCGCTTCTTGTAGTGATGCGGTTGCCTTGGAGAGCTCTTCGTTGATCTCTTCATTGACTGATGGATTTGCGTTTTCGGGAGTTTCTTCACTTCCAGTTGCAGCTTCTTGTATGTCGTCCTCGCCCTCGGTTTCGATTGGAGAGTTTTCAGCTGTCAAGTCGGCAACCTTTTGGGTCCAGAAACGCAGTTCAGCAAGTCTAGAACCGGCATGTTTTGGATGACGTTTAGACCAGTCTCGCATCATTTCCACAGCAGTAGTTTCATCCGTTTGGGCAATTGCATTATCCATCCAAATCATTGTGTGGAAAGGATCGTCGTTCAACGTTACGGCTTCTTGAAACAATGCATCGGCTTGTTCCCATTTACCTTGATCTGCGTAAATGAGAGCCAGTGTAAATCGATTTAGCGCTCTTTCACTTCGACTATCTTCGAGTTTTATCGATTGACGGATTGCTTCATGGGCGAGTTCAGTTTTTCCTTGAACCATCGCACTGCTTGCAAAGACCTGAGCGAGTTGAGCATCTAGATCCAAATTCTTACGATAATTTGTTTCGACTGCTTTGTGATCGCCATTGACCAAGTCAACAGCCGCTACATAAGAGTCGATTCTGTAACAGGATTCCGGTTGAGAAATATACCAGCCATCCTCTACAGAGTTGATAGCCGCCTCGTTGCTACGTGCTTTTGCGGCTTCAACTTCTTCTTCACTCATATCGCTTTGAGCATTGTTGATATCCATTCTACGTCCGAGGTCGATGTCCCACCAAGAATGGTAGAGCTCAGAGGATTTTATGAAGGCTTTGCGAGCGACATCCAGATTTCCGAGACGATATTGTGCAGAGCCATAGTCGAACCACAGATTGCAGTCTGTCTTTTCTTCTTCATCTTCAAGCAAAAGGTCATACTTTTCGATGGCCTTTTCTAAAGAACCGCCGGATTCTAAAACAGATATGACTTCGTATAAACCCGGGATATTCAGCTTGTCTGATTGTTCACCATCGGTCTGTTCGGCAGTGTCGTCTTCTGAGTCGGCATCGGGTTTTGCTTCGAGATTATCCAAGGCGATCTCGAGTTCAATATCAAAGAAAGTTTGGAACTGAAAGCCATCGTGTTTTGCGAAGCCAATAGTTTCAGACGTTTTATCGACGACCACGTCATATTCAATCAGAACATCATATCCAATTTGTGCAGAGTCTGCGACGAGTCCATCGATAAGATCCTTTGAGACGTAGCGTTGTACATATGTGGGAACAAGTTCTAGATCTCCTACCGTAGAGGTCATCCAATCTGCACGTACGTCTGCACGATATGTATTGATATCAGATGTTGCATCGGAGTATTTATCCAAGATAGAACTATTGTTTCGAAACTTTAGAGATGTTTGTACGACCGTGTCAGAATCACCAAACTGTGCGTCTACAATTAACTTCTCACCAAGAATAATGTGTTTGTTTTTGCCAGAGAGAGTTTTCTTTCCTATTGTTCCGACTAGATCTACCGCTGATTTGTAGGGCACGCCTTCTACACCAAGTTCTTTCATCAGGCCTGCACCGTCGTCGCTAAATTTTACGATGCCTTGACTGTGAAGTACAGCGTATGAAGTTGGAAGAGCAGCCAGTCCGATGACCATTTCAGTGAACTTATCATCAAAAAGCTCTTCTTCAGCTCCGATTACAAATCCTGTCACATTGCTGAGCACCATACCGCCAACACTCAAGGTTGGGATGACTGCGTATTTAATTTCTCCGCCGACTTTGTAGTCTGTTGGAACGGGAATTAAGCGTTTGTTGGTCACTTTGACATCGAGCTCATTTCGTTTTGCAAAATCTTCTGTAATAAAGATGTGTGGTAGTTCAGGGATCAGATGAACGAGATCTCCACGGGCACCTTCTTCAGTCGAGGGTGTTGTCGCAAACGTTTTCAGTGTTGGGCGTCCTTTTGAATCTTTATACAAAGGCACTTCAACAGTTCCTTCAAGGGTCACAGATTCAACTGAGCCAATCTTGTCTGATAGATGCCACTCTTCAAAGTCCGCTAGTGATACGGGGTTTACTAGCGGCGAACCCGCATGTGACGTGTTGATAAAACCTGCGAGGGTCAATGCGGTAATCAAGGACATTCCCTGCTCCTAAGCAAAATGAAAAAACAACTCTGTGAATATAAGCAATTGATAATGAAACTATCGTTTTACACCATCCGTTGCAACCTTTGAGAAAAAACCGTGACGTTTCAGTGTTCTGGTTCACATACAAAGACAAATATGGATACATACCGATCGATTACAACAGCAGTCATCGAAACCCAAGGAGCGAACGATGAGCACAATTATTTCTGTCTATGGAAGCATGATTCTAGATTCACGCGGAAACCCCACTGTCGAAGTTGAAGTGGTAACCGACTCTGGCGCATTTGGTCGAGCCGCCGTTCCTAGTGGTGCCAGTACCGGAGAGCACGAAGCCGTAGAGTTGAGAGATGGCGGAAACTCATGGATGGGGAAAGGAGTTCAAAAGGCTATTGAGCATGTGAATCGATTGTTGGCTCCTCAACTTGTTGGTGAGTCTGTATTTGAGCAACGGTATTTGGATCAAAAGATGCTTGCTGTTGACGGTACAGACAATAAAGGGAAATTGGGTGCAAATGCCATTTTGGGATGTTCAATGGCGATTGCGCGAGCTGCGGCGAATGACCTGAATCAGCCGTTGTATCGATACTTGGGTGGCATCCACGCATCGCGCTTGCCCGTACCTTTTATGAATGTGTTGAATGGTGGGTCACATGCGGACAACAATGTCGATATTCAAGAATTTATGATTGCTCCTGTGGGGGCAGACTCACTACTAGAGGCAATGCAATGGGGTACAGAGATTTATCACAACTTGAAAAAACTTCTTCAATCAAAAGGTCTTGCGACTGGTGTGGGTGATGAGGGCGGTTTTGCTCCCAATCTTCCGAGTAACGAAGAGGCTCTCAAATTGATAGCAGAAGCTGTTACCAAGGCTGGATACGAGTTGGGATCACAGATTGCACTGGCACTTGATGTCGCTGCTACAGAGTTCTACGATAGAGAGACCGGTCTGTACAACTTGGATGGTGGCACTAAAGACGCGGACGAAATGGTTGCTTACTATACAGATTTAGCGGAGCGTTATCCTTTGCTGAGTATTGAAGATGGTCTTGATGAAAACGATTGGGATGGTTGGGCAAAACTAACGGCTGCGCTTCCAAATATTCAATTGGTTGGAGACGATCTTTTTGTAACCAATCCAACCCGACTAAAGAGGGGGATTGACAATGGCGTTGCCAATTCAATCCTGATCAAGGTCAATCAGATTGGTACACTCACCGAAACGATGGAAGCGATTGAAATGGCGCATAAGAATGGCTATTCGTGCATGATTTCACACAGATCTGGTGAAACAGAGGATGCTTTCATTGCTGACCTAGCGGTTGCAACCAATGCTGGTCAAATCAAAACCGGTGCACCATGTCGCTCAGAGAGAACGGCAAAGTACAATCAACTGCTCCGAATCGAAGGTGATTTCGAGTGGGTTGATGGAAGTCAAACGAAGCAGTCTTCTACATACGGTAGAGGTCGTTAATAGACGTTCGTCACTCGTTGACTTCCGTAGGAAATTCTTCGATGAGGACCACTCGGTCTTCAAAAGTATAGCCCTCCGCACGCCATGACTCATAAATCTCTTTGGGAATTAGGCGTCCAGGGGGCTTTGCCAATCCGACAATGCTTCGTTCTTCGATCGTTGCCATAACTGCAATAGAACTTGCAAAAATTGCGGGTTGTGCATTTCTTGTTAATTGAAGGATATCTTCAGGACCATCTTTCATAATAGAAAACAAATTTTCGGAAATAGCGTCATTGACCTGTTCAAACACAAGCTTTGCAGATGTGCTCTTTCTCGCGAGCTCTGCACCCATCCCAACTATTTGCGTACCTTGGCCGGGAAATAAAAATGCAACCGGTGAATCCATATTTTTCTTCCTAAATGATATTTGCGGCTCAAAGCCAAATTGTATTAAAAATCGGTGTACCTGATTTGCAATACATGGTGAAGTGTATTTTTTTCACAGCTCTCTTGCAAAACCCCTTAGATTAATGCATAACCACATCAATTCCGGATGATTTAGTGTATAATCCACTTTTAATCACACTCCCTTGCCAGCAGCGGTGCTGGCTTGTCACACCAAAGAAAAAAGTGACGATTAGCCATAAGGAGAGAAGTATGAGGCTATATGAATGCATATTGATTGCACGTCAAGATGTGTCCTCTGGACATTTTGAAGAATTAGTGAACGATTTTTGCGCTATCATCGAAAACGATGGTGGCTCTATAAAAAAACGCGAATATTGGGGTCTTAGATCTCTTGCCTATAGGATTAAAAAAAATCGAAAAGGCCATTACGTGTTATTAAACATCGAAACGGAGCCGAAAACGCTTGCTGAGTTTGAACGGGTAATGGGTCTTAACGAAGATATACTGCGATTTATGACTATTTCTATAGAAGCTGTTGAAGAGGGTCCCTCTATAATGATGCAGGTGAAGCCAGAGCGGTCAGAGCGCCCACGTCAAGATCGGGAGGTACGTGGAGAACGTAGGGAGCCCAAACAAAATGAGGAAATGTCTGTTGACGCAGTCATTGAAGGAGCTTAGAAATGACTCAATTAGAAATTACGAGAGAAGCAGTACGTCGCCCTCAAAATAGACGTCGTAAATCATGTCCATTTTCCGGGCCTAGTGCGCCAAAAATCGACTACAAAGACGTAAAACTCCTTGCTAGATTTACGTCCGAGCGTGGTAAAATTGTTCCATCACGAATTTCAGCTGTTTCCGCAAAAAAACAGCGCGAGTTATCGACAGCGATTAAACGGGCTCGTTTTCTTGCCCTGATGCCTTATGCGTCAGTTTAGTAGGAGGTGAAAAATGGAAATCGTACTTTTAGAGCGCGTTGAAAAACTTGGGCAAATCGGTGACGTTGTAAACGTAAAGCC
>CALDQI010000782.1:0-3573 GCA_937911635.1 uncultured Pseudomonadota bacterium
TTGGCAGATTGTACCTTCTCTTTCACAACGGGAAACCATTCAAGTAGAGATTCAAACTTTCCCATGTCTTGAGTAGTTGGAATGTTGTCCGCATAGGCTAGGATGGCTACGCCTACTTGTGTATCTGAAACGGGTGTGATGTAGCATTCCCCGAACTCACTCCAGTACACTTCAACGTAAGGACTCCACGGTGCCAGCTCAAAGTGCTGTCTGATTCCAATACGCTTTGGTAACTTTGATGGTTTACCCAATTTAAACTTTTTTCGAGTGGGCGAGTGCAGTCCATCAGCCGCAATGCAGTATCGAACCTTGATCCCTTCGACTTCAATACCACCATCGATTTGCTCGACATTGTGTACTCGAGTTTGTTGCCAAATGGTTCCGAGATCTCGCGCCCTCTTGGACAATGCGTTGTGCAGAGTGAGTCTACGCACTCCCCAGCCATTACCGGACTGAAAATGCCCCTCTGCCCAGTTGCTGGGGTCTTCCTTTTGTGCTCCTTGCTGATTGATGTAGCGGATTCCTTTAAAGGGATGAGACTCGGGAATCACGACACCCATTTCTTTAAATTCTTCCACAACAGAAGGCATGAGTCCTTCACCGCACGCTTTGTCGATGGTATCTGTTTTTGGCTCAAAGATTACTACAGACAATCCTCGCAAACAGGCGAATATTGCAGCACACAAACCAGCGGGACCTCCGCCGATTATTCCAATGTCGTATGCATAAGTGTTGTCGTTTGGCATGGGTTAT
The DNA here is from genome assembly GCA_937911635.1 of uncultured Pseudomonadota bacterium. Taxonomy (GTDB): domain Bacteria; phylum Myxococcota_A; class UBA796; order UBA796; family UBA796; genus CAJWHX01. The sequence goes on from CALDQI010000782.1 coordinate 754, forward strand.
CTCCGCCAACGAGCCTTCCAGTGTCCAATCATGGATTGTGCCAAAACGCCCGCCATTCGAATTGCTGTGGTCTCTTTAGGAGGTATCAGATTTCCCGTTTCAAACAAGTGCAGTGTTTCGCGTCTTCGTAATTTTCCACTCGATGTGCGGGGGATTGTACCGGGTTTGAGTAAGACGATCAAATCACAAGACACCCCAGTCTCGCGTAGCACAGATTGTTTGCACAACTCAGCGAGTTCAGGATTGGTTGGGGTATCCGTAGTCGTTTCAACAAAGAGAAAAACTTGCTCACCATCACTTCCGACGTTGCTTACGGCTACAGTGCATCCAGTGCGCACACCGTCTAGACCGTCGACAGCCATCTCGAGGTCTTGGGGTGCGTGGTTTTGTCCTCCGAGTATGATGACATCCTTCTTTCGCCCATAGATGTATAATTCATCTTCGAAATAGAATCCCAAGTCACCGGTGGCTAGCCAACCATCCTCAATGGAACTTGGGGCATCATTGAGGTACCCTTTCATGATAGAAGGACTTTGAACCCAGATTTCCCCAATGCGGTTTTCAGGCAGAACCACCCCATCATCATCTCGTATTTCGATATCAGAGCAGGGGAGGGCCTTACCAACAGATGCCAGTTCCACACCATCGTCATCCGTAGACAACGTGATCTGCCCTCGTTGCATGTCTTCTCGGGTAAAGTGGTGAGAGGTGAATACTGAACCAGGTGATGAGAAACTGACACCAAGTGAGGCTTCTGCGAGTCCATACACGGGGCACAAAGCCTTTGCATCAAAACCAATGGTTTCAAAACGCTCAATAAAGGCGCGCAAGTGCTTGGGTGCGACAGCCTCAGCTCCATTGAGGGCCATTTTCCAGCACGACAAATCCAATCCTTCTAACTCCGAATCTTTGATTCGCTGGGTACAGTATGCATACGCAAAATTTGGAGCGGGAGAAATGTAGGCTTTGTGTTTGGAAATGCTTTTCAGCCACAGAGATGGTCTTCGGAGAAAATCTTCGGGCGCGATCAACACCATCGTTCCAACTTTGGATAGGGCTGGGAAGATGCATCCGATTAAGCCCATATCGTGGTATAAGGGGAGCCAAGAACATCCAATGTTGCCTTCAACCACACTACAAATGATGTCCGTATTCGATAGAACTTGTCTATGAGTTAGCCCGACGGGTTTTGGTGCAACAGTCGTGCCCGATGAAAACTGTGCCATAGCGAGACTATGTGAAGTTAGAGCATCGTTCCAAGTGTCGATGGGGATTGTAGTATTGAGATCTATGGACTCTACGTTTAGGGAACCGAGTCTGGGTTGGTAGCCTTCGAGTACACGACCGAGTACCTTGGATACACGTCGATTGCTAATCAACATCGCCCCATCAACGGCAGTCAGCATGGCAATCGTTCTGCCAATATAGATGTCCAACTTTCCTAGTCTAAGAGGAGGGTAGAGGGGTACCGGTATGGCCCCTAGTATTTGTAGTCCAAAGAAGACATCAAAGAATTCGATGCACGTCGGCAACACAATGGCAATGCGATCGCCAAACTGAACTCCCTTCTGCTGTAGAATTGTCGCTGTTCTTCTTGAGCGGTCCAATATCTCGGTCCAAGTATGTTTTGTTTCCTGACCCGTTCTCGATACCAGAATCAACCCCTCGTTCGTTTGCTGCTGACCAGCATTCCACAAACGCTCTGGGAGAGTACTATCCCATGAGTCTGGGGTGCGTAGGAAATCTGAGTTCAACTGTGCTGTAACTTCAGTTCGATGCATCGTACAAGATCCTCAAAGTTTTCAATGGCGTCTTCTTCTTCTGGCTCAAAGACAATCAGAAAATGGTCTTCAATTTCCACCATCAATGCCAATCGATTGATGGAGTCAAGTGCCTCACGGATTGAGCCCTTAGGCATTTCCGATACACCCAATATTTCCTGAGCCATTTTTGTTATGGTGTTTGATATCATTTCTGTGGATGCGGCATTCATGAAGCCTCCGATTTGGGTGCGCATAGTTCTTGTAGGGCGTCTTCTTCACAGCGGATTCGAACCCACATCAGTCCAGCATTCAAGAGGGTGAATGCCAGAGCGGTCCAATAGGCATTGTGAATCAGTGGAAGGGCCAAGCCTTCGAGCGCAACGATGACATAGTTTGGATGAGACAAGTATTTGTAGGGTCCAGATTCGATGCGAGGTAAGTTGGGAACCAAAATCACACGCGTGTTCCATCGATTGCCCAATGTGTTGATGCACCACCATCTCAATCCCTGACACAGAATGGCGATCGCAAACCATACCCAGCCAAAAACGGATGAGAACTCAGGATTCAACAGCCAAACTTCAGCTACTGCACCGAACAGAAAACCCGTATGAAGAACCACCATAAATGGATAGTGTCCCTTTCCTCGTTCAATACCACCTTGTTCAAAACTCCAAGCCGCATTTCGATTGGACACTCGAACTTCGATGAGTCGTTCAAGTCCTGTCAGCGCGATGAATATCGTGTATAAAATTGTAGAACTTACCATTGGAGCAACACCATTTCGCAGCAGAATCCTGGTCCCATTGCCAGCAGAAGACCGTACTCTCCCGACTTGGCTTCAGCGGAGTCCATCATATCTTTCAGTACGAACAATACCGATGAACTGGATAGATTTCCGACAGTTTGTAGTGAGTTCCACGATCGATGAAGGGCATTGTCGGGAAGTTCTAATGACTTTTCAAACGCTTGTAAAACCTTTGGACCACCGGTGTGACATACCCAGTGTTTGATGTCGGAACGTGTCAACCCATACCCGTTCAAGAACCCATCGACA
>CALDQI010000783.1:0-1207 GCA_937911635.1 uncultured Pseudomonadota bacterium
CCCGCATTTGAAGTGTTGTTCCATAGAGTTGGGGTCTTGACTGAAGAAGATATCGTCGAGGTTGTGCAGCTTGTGAAACAATAAAAATTAAGAGTCCAAGGAGACAATGGCATGAGTGAACGTTCAGATATGCTTCTATCCATCATCAAGAGTGCAGTTAAGCAAAGTACTACGGGAGCCAGGGTTGTTGGGCATCAGTCTAAGAGGCAACTTCAAATCCGCACCTTGATGCAGCGCAAGAATACGTTGTATCAGAAACTCGGAAAAGAGGTCGAGCAGCTTGTGATTCAAGGAGAGATATCGCACCCTGGTATTCAAAGAGCATTGGGTCATCTGGCTTCTGTCGATGAAGAACTTGCAGCGCTATCGAATGAAAGTTCTATTGTGAAGTCTTCGCCCGAGACAGAATGAGTTCGTAGTCTCTCAAAGTGGAGGCAGATGTCCGACTGAACTGTTGTGCGGCAATATCTTGTTTGCCCCCCATTTCTTCACACAGTCCATGTCTGTTTTGTTGTAGTACGCCCACCAGATGCCTTTCGGATCGACACCCACCGAAATGTTGAATGTCCCTTGTTCGCGCATGACAATCTGACTTTGCGTGTAGGTTTCCCCATCAGTACTCATGGACACTGCAAACTCTCCAGGTCTTCCATTGGTCATTCCATACAGGCGGTATCCTCCGTTGGGGTCTGGTACTGCATCTGGAGTAGCGAACCGTTGCTTTGTGTCAAATGTTGGAGCCTGACTAGTAGGCCAGTCCGTTCCGTTTGAGGAGACCCATGCCATTGTCGTATGATCAAGCGGACCGATAAACAATATCTCTGACCCATCTCTACGTGTCAAAATTGCGGGGTCTGCACCACCATTGCTGCCTTGAGAAGGACTCGTTGGTGGAGTATTTCCTGAACCGGCAGGACCAGCACCAGCAGACCCGCCAAAAATTTCAGCGGTCGTTGCATTTTTTGTGAGAGCCAAGACACTGAGGGATCCGTAATTCCCATCCGCGTCCCCGGTAACGATCAGGCTGCCGGCACCCACTTCGGCTGTAAACTCTGCGTTGTCATAAATGTTTGAGTTCCCACCTGCGCCGGCTATTCCGATGGCGGTAAGAGAGGTGGCGACGGACTCACTGGTATGAACATTTTCACCCCCAGCCTCAACCACAACGCCTGAGCCGTACGTTGTGATCGTTGAATTTTCAACCACG
>CALDQI010000784.1:0-2612 GCA_937911635.1 uncultured Pseudomonadota bacterium
TATGATTATCAGTATTTTTAGAGAACTACTCTTTTGCAGCAATCTCTAGATCAATAGTATTCGGACCTTTTTCTACCATTTCGTTATGGGTCGCTGGTTCCTGAAACTCCTTCGCAATCTTTATATCTTTGAGTTGATCAGGAACCGTCTCAATTTCAGTGACAGTTTCGACCACAACAGGCACCGGTGTTTCTACTACTGGCGGCTTTTTACACGCCAAAAGTACAACACCCATCGAGAGATACTGAACCACTCTATTCGAAAGCACACAAGTAATGTCGACACGTTGTATCATGGTTGTTCACCTTCGCTTCCTTCACTTTGACCACTGGATTCATCTTCGGACGATTCATCGGAGGTCTCAGCGTCTTCACCGTCTTCACCATCTTCATCGGCCGACGTCTCTACTGGATCTTCTACTGGAACCTCATCAGGAGGTGCCTCCCCCCATCCAAGTTCCGATGATGTCCCCTGTTCTGCTCCCAATGGATCTGCAACCTCTTGGATCGCTGAACCACCCACGCCATCTTGAGATGTCGATGGAGCCTGGGCACCACCATCCATCGAATCCTCGCTTGGATTACCATTGGTAGTTGTCTCTTTAACCAAATTTGGTGAGTCCATTGATATTGGACCCAATGGTGAGACAAACACACTGGATATTGGATACAGCACTTCCTGCTTCTGTGGTGGGTAGGACTTCGGATCCATAGCACTCAAATCATCCAAAGCCTGTTGCGTCCAATCTGTCCAACGGCCTTGCTTTTCGCTTAGAGCAACTGCTTGCTCTAAGGTTACAATCGCACTCTCTCTTGCAGGCTCCCAGATTTTAGCGAGTTGTTCCTCGAAAACGACTTGAGCATTGAAGCTCGCTTCTTCGTCACCAGGAACCAGATTGTCTGGAATCGGATAGTTCTGAAAGAACTCTGACATATGAAGCTCGGCAGAACCGGCACAATAACGACCAGCTACGATTGCTTCAAAGTCTTGAAACTCCGCTCCGGGTTTTGCACAGTACTCTTGCAATGCTTTGAGGGCTGTCAATTGAGATTGAATTAAAGCCGCATTCTTCTCGTCATTGCGCGTGTATTTTACAGACTTGAATGCTTCCAATCTTCTTGGGATATCTCGTAGATAATACTCAGCAGCATATTGACGCATCTTTGAAGAGTCTTTTCCATCCGCTAGCATTTTCTCATACGACTTAATTAGAGCTTCCCACTCACGCTCAATTTCACGTCTTTTGTTTCCGGCTTCACGATACAACTCAATGCGTCGATAGTGTGCACGCATTGTATTATCGGGTTCTTCGCCTCTATATTTTCGTAGATATCGTGTGTAAAAATCTAGAGCCCGCCATCGAGCAATCTTTTCCCACTGCTCGCCAGCCATGAAGAATGCGGCCTCGGCATCTGGTTGTTCGGAGAACTTATTGGCATAAAACTCCAGTCCTTCAGCCGCTTCCTTATATTGACCCAAACCGACCTTTAGTAAAGCAGAATTGTATAGAGCGCTAACGGCATCCGGATATGGGAGTCCCTTTCCATAAGTTTGATTGTATAGAATGTCGAAATACTTAATGGCTTCTTCAAGTTCCAGTGCATCCTGATGGTTGGTGGCTATTTCAAAGAGTATCGATCGAGATGCCTTATTGGATGGGAAACGATTTACAAAGTCACGATAGACGGTATTTGCCTTCTCAAGATCCCCAGCTTTCACATAAACATTTCCAGAAAGCAACATCAGATTGGCGTACTTATCTTTTGGCAAATCTGGATACTCCTCTAGATAAGTCTGTAGGCCATCTGCTGTTAGGTTAAACAAACTCGTGGCTTCTTCAACTTCACCCTCCGCCATTAGACGTTCGGCTTTATCGTTTTGGACGATCAAAATTTGCAACGTTGCATTTTGTTCATAATTTGCAAAATCTTCTGGCACTGTGCCATCTGGTCCCAATGCCAATCCAATAAAGCGTCTAGCTTCGGACTGAACCATCGCCCAATCGAGCTCTTTCTGATAGGAAGAAATGATCAAATTGGCTGCAAACGAGGCTTCTTGGGACTGGGGATACCCATCGATAACCAAGTTGAAGTACTCGCGAGCCAAATCGTACTGACGATGACCCAAATACATCTGACCAATATTGTATTGATAGGTTTTCAACGATTCATCAAAGAATACCTTTGCCCCGTCGACCTCTTCAATGATGCTCTGCAACGATTGAATCTGACGCTCAGAATCCTCTGTCGGTTGACGATCCAACTGAGCCATCTCCTCATCAATCCTCATCAATCGAATATCATAATCCAACGCAGCGCTATCCAAATATGCTTGGATAAAACTTTGAGCTTCCTCAGGCAATTCAAAGACTTCCAACTCATCACCACTAGAAAGTTCTATTGTTTCTATGACGACAGCGTCATCGGGAAGCATCTCAAAGTTACCCATCAATCGATTTCGCGCTTGACCATTTGTAATATTCAGCACTTTTAGTTGAGCCAACTCGCCACGTTGATGATCGGGTGACGTCTTAACAAGCTCCCGATATTCACCCAACGCGGTCGTTATCTCACCCGCATTCATTAAAGCATCTGCCATGTACCACATGGCAT
>CALDQI010000785.1:0-6247 GCA_937911635.1 uncultured Pseudomonadota bacterium
GCTCTAGAGGACAGCTGTTGGACCGGCATCTCCATCTCTGTGATGGACCAAGACCTATCCGATGCAAAGACTGCGTACAATCTTGGTTAACCTTAGACGGGTGGCAACGAAAAGGATTGAAAATTATCCATCGACCAGATGGGTCCATCTCAGAACGTATTGATTTGGCTGCCACCTTATTGAGTGCGATGGACCATATCGATGCACCATCGCTAAATATGATTAACCATTTCAAACAACTCTATCCAACCATTCGGATCCGACACTGTCAGTTGCCAATGGCAACCGTAGAACCCATGAGGTCTCAAGAAGAACGTACAGTTAATGGTCATCGTTTTTTATTCGTTGGCAGCATACACCCAAGTAAAGGGGTGCACATTTTACTTCGTGCATTCGCGATGCTCCAAAAAAGTCATCCAAGTGTGCGGTTGAGTATCATCGGACAGGATAGCGCGTCAGATGTCGTGCACAACTATGGACAGATTTGGAAGGATTTTGCCGGCAACACTTGCAATGTCGATTGGATTGGTACACTCTCTCACCAAGACGTCCTGAAACAAATGAGTCAACATCAAACCCTTGTTCTTCCATCAGTATGGAGAGAGAACTCCCCAATCGTTGTTCGAGAAGCACTTCAACGCGGTCTACACGTGATTTGCGGCCGAGGCGGGTCACATGAACTCTCTTCAACAATCCTCCATGTCCAACCGCTCAGCGTCTCTGCGCTCATGAATAAAATGAAGACGGTGGTTCATCAAACGCTTCCCTCCAAACGAACCTATCCCCCTCCAGAGAATACGATCTTCGAATGGGTGCAGAACTCAACCCAACCTCATCATCCCCGACAGTAGCACCCCTCCAACAATAGGGTTATTTATCTGTGACCACATGTGATATAGTGAGCACAATTTTGAGAAAACACTGAGGAATCCCATGCCAAAAAAAGAAGCGTTCGTCATTCCCCAAGGCCTTCAATTTGAACACAGTTCAAAAGGGGTCACCATTGAAAATCAAGGGGACATTGTCATCAAAGGCTCTATTGGAATGTCCATCCACAAGCTTGTATCAACTGATGGCAATATTCATATTGAACAACCGTTGTCCGTCTCGGAGATCGTCGCATTAAATGGCAGTGTCTCCAGCAGTACTTCACTGGAAGTTTCTACCATTCAAGCCAAAGTCCTGGAAAGTGCACACAGCCTCACCGTACGTAAACGTATACATGTATCAAAACAACTGCTGGTACATGGAGATCTGAACGCGCCAACAGTACAAAGTCTTGGAAATCTAGAAATACAAGGTTCACTTAAGTGTGACGAATTGAATGTAGAGGGACATGCGAACATCACGCACAATGTACACGCCCAAAGCATCCATGCACACGACACACTAGAAATTGGTGGGCACACAACATCTGAAGAGTTGATTCACTCTGGAACGACACTCGTGTTGGGCTCATTGGAAACAAACACCCTAGATGCTGTCAATTCTCATGTCACTGTAACAAATGCACTATCTGTCTCTAGAGTACAATGTAGTGACCTGGTGGTATCGGGAGACATCAACGTTCCAACAATGCAAGTGTCCAGAACCATACAGATATCGGATGCCGCGATTCAATCCGATGTTGTTCTGTGTGAGCAATTCACAAGCACTGGCGACGTGGCTGGTAAAATTCTAGTTCTAGAGGCTCTCAATCAAGATGGTGTACACCGTATCAAAGGATGCTTAGAACTGTCCGACTTCAAAGAATTTGTACCGGACATCGAACACTTCTTACAGGCTCGTGGTCTTGAGAGGCAAGACGGACAACTTATACTCACAGCCAATGAACGGGATGACAAGGCAACACAAGACGACAGCGAAGACGATTCTGAATCATCGGAATCGTCTGATTCAGACAGTGAGTCTTCCAGTGAAGAAACCAGTGCACTGCACGTCAATCTTAATGCAATACCCGCAGCAACAGAAACCAGTATCTCTGAAGAGTCTTCTATGTTCCACGAGGATATAACCACATTGGAAGAGGAGCAAGAAGAAATCGCTAGACCAGCTCGAATTGCCGTACCGATCATTGATCAGTCCATGAATGATCAATCCATGAATGAAGACAAGGCGCAAAGTCCCTCTGCAGATTCAGAATCCTCCCCTGACGAACCGGAACTGACTGATGAAGTCAACCTTGAACAAGAGACCGCAGCAGTCAAACTGGATGAGAGTGTCCGGCCCGAATCGACAGATACAGATGAAGTCGTACTCAATGTTACAATAGAGGAGAACGAACCCCTTCAAACGGATGGAGACTTGGACACCCCTGTTGCAACGGAAGTCCTCATGAGCGAGGATTGGACCTACGATGAGGGGGACCACTCAGAGGGCGATTCCCAATCGGTGGCTGAACCTCAAGTCCCAGAAACAAATCCCAAGCATGAAGCGATCCGTGCTGATATTCTGTCGCTTATCGACAACTACGACGATACAAAATATCCGGATGCCATCCGTGAGCTGCTCGACTATCTCGAAACAGAAGATTATCTGACACTGCGAGATGAGCTTCGCCATCTGTGGAGTGAGCTGCTTAAGCACCATCAGCAAGAAGGATCCCGAATCCCACACATGGCTACTGGTGCATTTACCAATTTAAGTAAAAGCTTGCAGGCAATCTAATCGTTGGTGGATACAAGCTGCTCAATCATCCGTCTATCCCGTTCAGATAGAAGAGTGAATTGAACACCCACACCGGGAAACTCCCCATCGTTAGACACCCATCGAACGACACTTGTAGCATTGATACTTTGACCCGTCGGCAATATCAACGCCAGTTCAACTGTCTGCCCCATTGAGAAGGGTTGCTGAGTCGCTAGAAAACACCCACCAATACTAATATTCGCTGTATAATCATCCAAAAAATTGGTGATGCTTCGATACACCACTTTGAGTTCGATCGATCGACGTTCATGCTGTCGTTTGTCAATGCTCATCCAATCTCCAGAATTATTCACGCTCGGCTAGAATCTGTTGAATCAAACGCTTATCTCTATCCGATAGGACGGTAAACTGTACACCCACTCCGGGAAATGAGGGATCCTGTGAAGTCCATCGTACTGCACCTGTAGCGTTGATACTTTGACCCGTCGGTAATATCAATGCCAATTCGATCGTTTTACCGATTTTGAAGGGTTGCTGAGTCGATAGAAAACATCCACCAATACTGATGTTCGCTGTATAATCATTCAAAAAATTAGTGGTACTTCGATACACTACTTTGAGTCGAATATCTTTGCTATCTTCCTCATGATAGTTCACGTTGTCTCCATATAGATGTGTTTCAACCTTTATATAGCAGTTTATCTTATCCATGTCTGTAAAAGTGACACCGAGGTAAAGATTTATCTTCCAGTTTTTCAATCAATTTGTCACAGGGAATTGAGCGGAATACACTATGCTGAACAAACTCGAGCCAATCTACCCTTAAGAAGGAGAAAAGATGCTGCTCACCCTATTATTATCGTGCAATCAATACGAATTTTTCAACGTCACCGGCTTTGAACAGGCGACCTTCTCAAACGATGCGGACATTTTGTTTGTACTTGACAACTCTGCGTCTATGTCACAAGAAGCCTCTGCATTGGGTCAAAATTTCAACGTCTTCATCAACAAACTGGCCAATCAAAATGGTTCTGGTGCAGGTGTGGAAGGACTTGGGGATGCGGTCGACGATTTTGTTGCCTACGTGACTGAGCGCGGCAATTTTATTGATTATCAGCTGGCCATCACTACGACAACCGTCGACTACACTGGTGCTGGAGCCTCTGACGCCTTAGAACCTGGTGAAGCAGGATTGTTAACAGGAACACCAACAGTTCTAGGACGAGACAATCCAGACATCGCGGACGCATTCAAGAAAAACCTTCTGTGTGACGCTACGTATTGGGACAGTGCAGAATTGTTTGCACCGGAAAATCAAGATCCAGACTACGATTGTGAGGCCGGTGGCGATCCTGAAATTATTTCCTTGCAGTACTTAGACTGTTTGTGTGGTACCAACGGATGGGACAATCCTTCTGGATCAGGACAAGAAGAGCCACTTGAGGCTGCTCTGATGGCACTCTGTAGAGCCGAAGAGAATCCGCCAGATGCCTGCTACGAAATCGATGCGGGTACACCAACTGTCTTTACCGATGCTGATATAGGCACCAACGATGGATTTCTTCGAGATGATTCCACCGTTGTGATCGTTATTTTAGGAGACGAAGGAGATACGTCCAGACGAATTCCGAACGGTTCTGCTGACATCACACCTTATCTAGACGCCTTTGAACAGTTTGAACGCAACATTAAAGTCGTCTCGCTCGGTCCCAATTTGGTACCAGATGATGATGGGATTGGATACTCTCTGCCTTGCAACAATGGTGGCTCGACGGACTGGGCTGCTAAACGGCTCTTAGACATCTCTGGACAAACAAAGGGATTCTATCGCTATTTGGAAGAAGAGATCGATGGGGAATGTGCCCTCTCTGACTTTGCTGTGCACCTGGATAAACTCGGTGACCTGTTGAACAACTTGGATACTAGTTTCCAATTGGCTACCATTCCAGACATCACCACGATCCAGGTCTATGTCGATGGTGAAGTCATCGATCCAGCCCCCATTTTGGATGAAACGGAAACGGGTATACCTCTCGAATATGGAGAAGGCTGGTCTTATGAATCCGCTGACAATGCTGTTGGATTTTGGGGCAATCCGATCCTAAATCCGAAGAAGCTCGGAGAAGGATGCTGCATTCCAGACTATCAGTCTGATGTGCGAATCTATTATCGCCCACTCTCTGGTAAACCGAGAGAACTTCCTTTCGAGTTTGAATAGGCTTTTGAATTTGAATACCTCATCCCTTTTATATTAATTTATTGAATCAAACTGAACACTCTGACTTAAGGAGTCCATCGTGCGAACCGCAACATTTTCATTCCTTGTCTCTCTATGCTGGATAACGACTGCCGAAGCCCAAGAGACCATTGACGTCGGTGCCCTACAAAACAAAGACTTCAAAGTGGTGCAAAAGCAGCTCTACGACAAAGAGAACTTACGTGAGGTCGCAGTTCATGCTGGGGTCATGCCATTTGATGCCTTCTCTGTCACACCCAAAATAGATGTAACCTATGCCAACTACATGTCAGAGACAATGGCGTGGGAACTCTCAATAGGTGGTGGCTATGGTCTGAAGAACTCCAACTACAAACAGCTTGAAGGACCCGCCTACGGGATCGAACCAGATGTATATCGGTACCTAACGTCAGTGATTGGCGATATACAGTGGGCACCCATCTACGCTAAGATGGCGATGAATAGTCAGAACATCTTCCACTATGATGTATACGGCATCGGTGGTGGTGGTCTTACCGTAGAGCAATCCTTTCTTCCCGATAAAGACCTCTCCTTTGCCCCAACCGTTACCATGGGAATTGGGTCTCGGATTTTCTTGGCCAATGGATCGACCTTACGGGTACAACTCAGAGACGACTTTCTATTGCAGTCCCGTGCAAAAACGGTGGACAAACAAGGACTCTATCTCAAACAAAATATCACCCTTTCAGTTGGGTACACCTTTGATCTCCGCAAGATGGCGGACGATGCCAAGGATACGGTACAAGGTTCAACCGATAAGGAAGGCTAATATGACCCGAATATTTCGACCCAGCGGACTATTGTTATTGATATTGGGGCTCAGTGTAGTGTCCAATCCTGTAGATGCACGCCGCTCAAAGAAACCCCAGCACACAATTGAAGAGCGCATGGAAGTTTTCGCCGAGGTCTTTGCCGCCATCGAAAATGGTGACCAAAATCTCGCTGCAGACAAATTGATTGAGTTGATTCAAAATCCAGATCATGAATATTATCATGTCGATGCCTATGCTCAGTTGGGTGGCATTCTTGAGAAACTGGGACTCCGATATTCATCCCTCCTTGCTTATGAAGCGGGATTACAAATTGATGCCACACGCATTCCGTCGATCGCTGAAAGTTCGATCGCACTTGTAGACTCAATCGGAGATACAGGCGTATTGGAATCTATCTTTGCCAGCAATTTGAATCTGGAAGTCTCTCCAGAAACACGTTCAAGGATGGCCTATCTAGCCGCTCGTTCAGCCTTTGCTAAGGGCGACATCGGACCGGCTCAGGGAATCTTAATGATGGTGAAGCCTACAGATCCAGATTTTCCAGAAGCCCAAAACCTACTCGGCGTCA
>CALDQI010000786.1:0-1983 GCA_937911635.1 uncultured Pseudomonadota bacterium
CAATGAAAAAGCCTATATTCTCGAAAGAATACAGGCTTAGTGGGAATCTTTGGTTATCCGTCAACACCCGCCGCAGCCTCAGACATCCGTGACGCCTTCCAACGCTCGAACGCCTCACCAAGTACCATGACCACCACACTTTCGTCCGACAGCGCTTGATGCTCCAAACTGGTCACAGGGACGGTGGAGACCAGTACAAGCCGTGAGCCTTTGACATACTCGGTGTACAACTTCAACTGTCGGAGTATCTCACCCACGTTGATGACTGTTTTGACTTCCACGATTACCCGGTACCTCTCTCGACTGACGAATCGTAAAGGTTCATCCGAGTGGAGTTTGGCGACCCAAGCCTGATGATGCTCAAAGGTCATCCAAACATCGATGAAACCAATCGTGGTTCGATATTGGTTTTCACCCTTGCTAATCGGGTGCTCCTTGCGAACTAGGCATTTTTCATAACTGGACTTTTTACGGGAGCACTTTGGAGGTTTCTCTCTTTTTCGCCATTCTTGTCGCAACAACTGGTCTTCGATGACCTTATCCCAATCACAACTGAACTTGAATGTTCGGATGCTGATGTGTTGGTTGGGAGGTGCAATGATTGTACGCAACAAGTCTTGTACTTCTGGTTGTGTGATGTATTGACAAGCTAAGTCATGATTTGGATTCTGTTTGTCTCGATCTTGAAAGCCAAGTTTTTCAATCATCGTGCGGCTCATAGGGGTTCTCCGTGTTGGGAAGGGTTCAAATATATATTCCCCAATCCAAACCGAAAGTGTATACGTTTTACCGTGCAAAAATTTCCTTTTCCTTTCAGTTGCGTGAAAACGGCCTTAAACCTTGCTTTTCGTTTTTCATGAAAAGCAATCAGAGTTTTTTCACAGAGCCCGTAGAGACAATTCAGCCATCTATATGGAGTTTGGAAGGCTTAACGTATAGTGTTGTAGGACTGATTTGGAATGTAAAACCGGGTCTGATGGAGCATGGATGATGCAAGATGAAAGATGTCTCATTTGCCTACTTGTGTTGTACTGAGAGGAATGTCCTTCAACAAACGCAACCGAACAGGGGCACGAGGGTGCCAACCGCGGGTGTGACTTCGTCACCCTGTGCGTGTCTGCTCGGTTTTGAAGTGGTGATGGTGTCACACTTCAGAATGTTTGTATATATACATACTTTGGCAAGTGTGACAGGGTACTGTTTGGGTACTTGTGAAAAGGTAGTCCATGATTGAAACGTACCACTGTATTGGTTACAATTTCGGTATCTCCCACACGAAATCAAAAGTTCACCGTTTCAAGGATGGAATCGTGAGAAGTTTACCCATTATTGGACTCATAGGGCTTATCGCCTGCCAAGACTCTGACAAAAACATTGGCGTAACGAATAGAGCACCCATCGCAGCCATTACCTCACACTCAGATGGGGACCAAGTCTTGGAAAGCATACCGACATTGTTCATCGGAAATGTATCTGACCCCAATGAACCAACGGAAGATTTGTTGGTCACGTGGTACGCAGACTTAGAAGAATTGTGCCCTGAAGCACCCCCTGAGGTGGATGCCACCACCCGTTGTGAGGCTGTAGTGGGTCCAAATGTTGAAGAAATTGTCCTTAGAGTACGGGATACCTTTGATGATTTTGCTGAAGCTAGAGTGTCTATTGAGGTTGTAGAAACAGAAGCACCAGAAGCCCAAATCACCAGCCCTGTCAGTGATACTCGATACTATGAAGGGAGACTGATTACGTTTGATGGGATGTTGTCTGATGCAGAGGATAACGGGGATGAACTGACAGCATATTGGACCTCGTCGATTGATGGAACTCTATCCAGCGTGGATGCCGTGCCCAACAGCAATGGAGAGATTAGTGGCTATGGAGAACTCTCACAGGGGCAACACGTCATTGAACTCCATGTTGAAGATACCACCGGCAAGACCAATAAGGATTCAGTGGTGGTCGATGTTTCGGGACCCAACTCTG
>CALDQI010000787.1:0-2229 GCA_937911635.1 uncultured Pseudomonadota bacterium
GGTGGTGGTGCTGGTTGGTCCGGTAATGGTGCTAGTGTAACCTATACAACTGGTGGGAAGAGCTTCTCGAATACTTGGGAAGGTGGGTATTGTTCTGTCTATACTACTGGGTACTGGGGAGGTTTCGGCGGCGGTGGTGGAGCCAACCATGGTGCTGGTGGCGGCGGCGGTTACTCAGGTGGTGCTGGAGGCCAAAACAATGGTTCAAGCTCAGGTGGCGGCGGCGGTGGATCCTACAATATAGGGACCAGTCAAAACAATCAGGCAGGAGCCAATACAGGACATGGTTATATCACGATTGATAAGCTGTAAATAAGAACCAAAAGACCAGAGAATATAGCAAACAAATTGAGGCGGCGATGAAACTAAATATTGGTGTGATTTTCCTATTGGTAGCCTGTCGAGGCACCGAAACTGTAATTGAAAAGCAAGACAACTCTGCACCATCAGTGATGATTGTGAGTCATTCGCCCGATGCAGAAATTCGAGAGGGATATCAGGAAACATTTCGAGCGACGGTATCCGATGATGACAATTCTTTTGATGAATTGACGACGGCTTGGTATATCGGTGATGAGATTGTATGTGACTGGGAAACGGTAACACCGGGTGGTGAATCGTACTGTGACATCGTATTCGAATCCGAAGACAACAATGTTATCGTAGAAGTGCGAGACCCTATTGGGGCAGGTGGACGATCCGAGATTGGAGTGATCATCATTCCAACGGATGCCCCAACTGCCGAGATCCTGTCTCCAATTCAAAATTCGACCCATTACCTAGATCAGTTGATGTATTTTTCGGCATCGGTTGGTGACAATGAGGATGCTCCCGACGACTTGATTGTATCGTGGTCGTCGAATCTGGATGGGGAACTGATTATAGACACCACTCCCGATGCTGACGGTGTGATATCAGATTACACATCCTTATCCCAAGGTCAGCATGCGATAGAATTGCGTGTAGAGGATACCTCAGGTAAAGTGACGAAGGATCAATTGGTCGTGACCGTCGGTGCCGAAAATGAGGTGCCTTCTTGTGAAATCGTTTCACCAGAAGATTCCACGACAAGCATCTTGGGAGAATCCTTGGTTCTCCGTGGTATTGCATCGGATGCCAATATTCCGACGACAGACTTGGTCGCCAGTTGGTATTCCGACAAAGATGGTGACTTGGGTGTGAGTACAATTACGACCAGTGGAGATATTACTCTTAGTACCAATACATTGAGCGCCAATGATCACGTGATTGGTTTGAGAGTGGAAGATGAAGTGGGCGCAGTATGTGTAGATGAGATTCTCCTACAAATCGGTGAGGAGCCCACTGTTTCTATTGTTGCTCCGCAAAGTGGGGATGTGGTTAGTCTTGGCGATAGCATTCTTTTTAATGGTGTGTTGAATGATGCAGAGGACTCAGTGACCAACCTTTCAGTTGAGTGGGAATCTTCAACATCTGGACAAATGATAACGGGAACGCCAGATTCACAAGGGTATCATCAGTTTTCTCGCAGCGATCTGGAGGCAGGCGTTCACACCATTACGCTAACAGGAACGGACTCAACGGGATTAGAAGGATCAGATACGGTGACGATTCGTGTCAATACCCCCCCGAACACACCAAGCATTACACTGTCTCCAGTTGTCGTTTATGGAAGTGATAGCCTGACTGTGTCGATTTCAAGTTCATCTGATGATGATGGGGACCCAGTGTCTCATCTCATTCAGTGGTATGAGAATGGTGTTCTGACGAGCAATACATTGAGCACGGTGGCCTCGACAGATTTAGATGTTGGTGAAGTTTGGACGGTCAGAGTGACGCCGAATGATGGATACACCGATGGAAATTTCGCGGAAGCATCCATTACAGTTGAGAACAGTTTACCGACTGTTAGCACTCCGATCATATCTTCCAACTCAAATGGTGTTTTCAATGATTCTGTGTTGACCTGCGCATCTACGGTAATGGATACTGATGAGACGGTTGTTGCCGCCTATACGTGGGACTTGAATGGAAGCATTGTACTTGGAGATACCGTTGACTTGAGCAATTACATCGTTTCTGCTGGAGATTCGGTTTCTTGTATGGTGTCCGCGACAGATTCCAATGGGGGTGTGGGTAGCAATCAGACAACAGAACTGGTTGTCAATCGTTCTCCAAGTATTTCTGGTGTGTCAATTAGTCCGAGTAGTCCAGGTTCACAGGACGTTCTAACTTGTTCAGTGACATCCT
>CALDQI010000788.1:0-8041 GCA_937911635.1 uncultured Pseudomonadota bacterium
GTACGGGTCTTGGGTCAATGAAAGGCCCAAAAGTGATCGGTCTCAATCTTAAGGCCCTTGTCGAGGAAGCTAGTGTCCCTACACTGTTGTACGCTCTCTGGCATTTTATTTCAGAGAATGCGTCATAAAATTTTTATAACGCATTCTCCGAAATAAAATGACGGCTCTTCTGACTCAACTGTACCAGTTTAAAAGCCGTAGCTCGCTGTTTGTACAACAGTGTAGGGACACTAGCCTCCCCGACAAGGGCTTTAAGAAACAACCGATCGGGGCAATACATTGACCCAAGACCCGTACGGAAATACAGTCCTCGATAGTTTTATAGCTGTCGGGGATTTTTGTTTTAGGATATCAGTTGTTGGGAGCCCCTTCAGAAATCCAGGATCGAAGAAGAGCTTCTTGATAATCGGAGATGCCTTGACCCGGGGACATGATGTCTCCAGTAATATCATTTCCGGTGACCAGTTTATGGAAGAAGTAGGAGGCTTCTATATCATTTGGAACAATCAATATTTCATCGGGTAAGAAGGCACTCGGTTGATTGACGAGTCGATCATAGTCGTCCTCTCCATTCAGTTCTAGACCGCCTGCACCCATGCCATGACACGAAGAGAAGGCGCAGGATAGTTTGATCAATTCTTCCTCAATTTGGGTGAATGTCGCAGGTTCTTCGAGTATGATTTCAGTTCCAGTATCTTCCTTGTCTCCACAAGCCAGCATCCACATCCAAATCATTTGATGTCTCCACGTTTAGTTGGTTAGACTGTTTGTCTACTATATTGACTGCTCACAGTACAACCTATCACAGTAGGAAGACATCTATGTCTCTCAAATCCCAAGAAGGGTATCCATTTGCCTTTGAAACTAGAGCGTGCTCTACCTGTCCTGGAAAGTGTTGCACAGGGAAGTCGGGGTATATTTGGGCGACTCCTGAGGAAGTTGAAGCGATGGCAGATTCTTTGGGGCTTTCATTTAGGCAGTTTGCAAAACGATACACCTATCGAGAAGAAGGACGGTTTTCGTTGAAAGAAGTCCAAAGACCGCAAGGGGATTTTGCCTGCATATTCTTTGATCGAGGATGCAAGATTTACGAAGTTCGTCCAGAGCAGTGCCGAACCTTTCCCTTTTGGGACCATCTTCGTCGCAATCCAAGTGTGCTGAAAGGGGAGTGTCCAGGAATTGTTGACATCTCAGACAAGAATCGTTGAATGTTTTTTCGATGATTCTATTGTGTCTTTTACACCGTTAAAATGGAATGGATACACCACCATTCCAATACCACAGCTGGGGATTGGGCCCAACGAATCGAGTGCCGACAGAGGTGTTCAGGAACCACTTGTCTCTGGGTTGCCAATTTAGACCAACCGGAATGTGTGCGGCTCCAAACCCATTGATACCAAAGGAAGGATGGGAGGTCAACCAAAGGTTTTTGTCACCCAGTTGCCGCTGCAACGGCATGCCTATCTCTGCAAAGAATGGACCGCTGACTTTGACATCAATTCCAAATCGTCCACCATCAGCAGTCGTAAAGTATCGCCTGAACCCAACGGCTCCGTAGATAATCGGGTCTCCATTCCAGACCGCTCCCCCGATAAACTGTAATTCGGATTTATCACCGAGACGTTTTCGATACCAAAGAGATTCATCTAGCAGAAGTTGCTCCACTTCTTGGTCTTCGATTTGGACACCGACACCAAATGTGTTGCCAAATTCCTCATTGTATTGAGAGGGTATTTGAGTGGGTGGTGGACCCATCCCCATGGGAGAACAGGCACCGAGCATCAGGAGACAAATGACGTTTCGCATTGGCATATACTTAGTATACAACAACCTTCGGTATTCGTTGCCTTATCCATACAACGATGAACTATGGAGATTCAAACCACAGTGTTGGTGGATGCTCGCGTAGGGTTTCAGTGCACACATCGTCCCACGTTTGAGTAATCTGTCGTTCAATTTGGGTGACGGGCAAGGTTTGAATGTGAATCGGTGTGCCAAATACAATATTTCTGTTCTGCAAAGCGAATTCACTTGGGTGTGCTTGTGAGAGCATTTTGTGTGAGATTTCTCTTTCGATGGTCCATTGGTGTTGACTCATCAGGGATAAGTAGGGCAAAGCTAGGCTTAAGACAACTAGAATGATCACGCGTACCCCTTTTGATTCCGGAATAAGTGTGCTGATGAACAAACCGAGTACAACGATGAGAAGAGGCAAACTTTGCATGTAGAACCGAACGTGGTCCTCAACAGCGTGACCGATTTGTAGATAGGCAACGGCTGCGGGAATAAGGGTGAGTACCACAAGAGTGTGTTTTCGAATCAGTGCGATACTAGAGATGCCAATGAGTCCCAGCCATGTCCACCAGTACAGACTTGGGTCTCCACTAGGCAGACCGTCTGTTTGTTGAGAGAAGATAAACTGAATGTTGTCGATGAATCCATTATGATCCCATCCCCATCGGAATTCAGGGGGTAACGTACTGGGAGTGCCTTCGAGTCCCAGAGCTATACGCAATGGGGTTACATCAAGTTGTCGAATGAGCGACGTTGAGTGAGGACCATACACCAATTTGCCCATGTACCAAAACTCACGTACACTTATCATCCAAGCGGTCCAAAATAGAAGTCCCATCTTTAGGGAGTCTCGATGCCACATCTTCCATCCTATAGATAGTATGACAAACCATCCAGCCCAAATCAGTCCTCGTACATCTGTTACAGCACAAATTCCGATGCTTGATCCCACAAGAAGCCCTTTTACCACCATGGAAAGTGGGGTTGGAGAAGACTGTTTAGGGTCAGAATATAGACCATACCATATGCAGACTGTAGCAAAGACCAGCCAAAATACAATCTCTGGATAAAAGGTCAAAAATCTTCCGAGACCAATCCAAGGTGAGCATGCGAGCAGGAATCCCAGAGTACACCATCCAGCAAGTGGTTTGACTCGCTCCATCCATTGAGTCAGCAGAATACCTATGCCAACCATAGATAAACTCGAAGCCCAGAGAAGTCCTTTGAGAGTTCCGGTCTGCGTTTTTGAGGTGGTATTCGCCAAGAAATATGGTAGCCACCCCACCCATTTACTGCGTTTTGGAGGAAAGTGAGCAGTGGGATGATCCCACTGGGCAACGCCAACACAATAGTCTACGAAGTCTGTTTCAAAGTATGGCAGCGCAAAGTGATAGGGATAAAGATGTATCCAAGCAAACCGACTGAGAAACATAGTGCACAACAATAACAAAAATCGGTTCATATCATTGACGGGATCGGGTTGCGAGTGGGAAGGATTTCCATTAGATCTGTACACAATTATCACTGACAATCCAGTACGTGTATAGTCCTATTGGTTGTATTGCACTCTATATATTCCATCCAACATCGGAGTCCTTCATGACCCAAGCCATCGTGTATACGAAAACAGACGAATCTCCAATGATGTCAACATACTCTTTATTTCCGATATTTGAGTCCTTTTTGTCCAAGGTGGGTATTGCCCTGCAGTTGTCTGATATATCATTGGCCGGTCGTATTCTATCCAGATTTCCAGAGTACTTAGACGAAGATCAGCGTGTGGAAGATGCACTTGAAAATTTGGGTAAATTGGTACAAGAACCGCATGCAAACGTAATGAAGTTGCCAAATATATCGGCGTCAATTCCACAAATTCATGCATGCATTGCGGAACTGCAGTCGAAGGGCTACGGTGTGCCAAACTATCCAGAAGAACCATCGACAGATGAAGAACATGCGATCAAGACTCGGTATGATAAGATTAAAGGTTCAGCTGTAAATCCTGTATTGCGGGAAGGAAATTCCGATAGACGAGCTCCAAAATCGGTCAAAAGGTATGCCCAGGCCAATCCACATGAAATGGGATCGTGGAGCCCAGACTCCAAATCCCATGTTGCCCACATGGCAGAGGGAGACTTTTTTGGCACGGAAAAGGCGATGACCATGTCTGAGTCCGATACGCTTACCATTCGACATGTCGATGTGAATGGGACTGTGACACCGTATAAAAGCGTCACAATGCTGAAAGGAGAAATATTTGATACATCTGCCATGTCTTACAGAGGACTAACCAATTTTTTGCAGGAAGCGATTGAAGACTCCAAAGAGCAGGACACGTTGTTCTCAGTCCATTTAAAAGCGACGATGATGAAAGTTTCCGATCCAATCATTTTTGGTGCCGTCGTCCAAGCGTACTATGCAGATGTGTTTGAGAAATATATCGATGTGTTCGAAGAGATATGTTTTGATGCCAACAATGGAATGCGGACACTCGATCAGAAATTAGAGTCTCTTGCCCCTTCTTTGAAAGCAGAGATTGAAGCGGCGATTGATGCAGTAGAACAATCACAGCCGCTTGCTTGTCCAAATACCAATGTTCACGTCACCAATCTAGATGTGCCATCCGATGTCATCATTGATGCATCTATGGCGGCTAAATTGAGGTATTCTGGTCAGATGATGTGTCTTGATGGGCAATACAAGGATACCAAGTTCACGATTCCAGACCGATGCTATGCAGGGATTTATCAGCAGGTGATCGATTTCTGTAAAGAGTATGGAGCCTTTGACGTTACGACCATGGGGTCTGTATCCAACGTTGGGTTGATGGCTCAAAAGGCACAAGAATATGGTTCACATGACAAAACATTTCAAATGACCAAGGCAGGTCGGATGGAAGTGGTTGATTCTGCTGGATCGGTACGAACAACTCATGCAGTGGAGCAAGGAGATATCTGGCGGATGTGTCAAGTCAAAGATGGACCGATTGCCGATTGGGTTGGTTTGGCTGTTCGCCGAGCGCGAGCAACAAACACACCAGTGGTATTTTGGCTCAATCCGGAACGTCCTTCAGATGTGGAGATGATGACAAAGGTAGAAGCGTACTTACCCAATCACAACACTGAGGGACTGGAAATTTATATGCTCTCTCCTGAGGAGGCGATGCATTTTACCCTTGAACGGTCTCGTGATGGTCTAGACACCATTTCAGCAACTGGAAATGTTCTACGTGATTATCTTACAGATCTCTTTCCAATTTTTGAATTGGGAACCAGTGCCAAGATGCTATCTGTCGTACCACTGATGAATGGCGGTGGCTTGTTTGAAACCGGTGCTGGAGGAACGGCGCCTGTTCTCGTTCAGCAAATCCTCAAAGAAAATCATCTCAGTTGGGACTCATTGGGGGAGTTTTTGGCTATGGAAGCCGCTTTGGAACACCTTTCAGAATCGATGAACAATTCACAGGCGGGTGTGTTGTCAGAGTGCTTGGGGGAGGCCATTGAGAACGTACTGATGAAAGGGAAGTCTCCGACTCCAGCACTTCACACCATTGACAATCGAGGCTCTCATTTCTATCTAGCGATGTACTGGGCACAGCATTTGGCATCCCAAAGTAAAGATACAGAGTTGGCTGAACGTTTTACCTCTCTTGCAGAGGCTCTTACCAATGCAGAATCGGATATTATGTCTGATTTAAGTGCTGTGCAAGGATCATCGATTGATCTTCAAGGATACTTTTTCCCGTCCGATGAAGTGGTGCATGCGATCATGCGTCCATCGGAAACATTCAATCAAATTTTGGCAGATTTCATCGCATAACTTCCAGGAGTCATTATGTTGCAACAAGAAAAATCTACAGCACTTCGCTCTGTTGTTTCGGCATCTCGTCTGTGTCAATCTGTACAGGCTTCGTTGGTTCAAGAAGGCGTATCAGGGTCTGGTACTCAGGTCAAGAATGATAAATCGCCGGTCACCTTGGCAGATTTTGGTGCCCAAGCACTTGTTTCTCATGTTCTCAACCAAGACTTTCCAGAATTCCTTATGGTGGGTGAAGAGAATGCTGACGAACTACGTTCTGACGATACATTGCGAGGTCGTATGATGGACGAAGTGTCTAGGGTCGAGCCTATGTTGACAGAATCAACGACTTTGCAACTCATCGATAGAGGGGCCTATGAAGGTGGACCCGTGGGCCGACATTGGGTGCTCGATCCTATCGACGGTACCAAAGGATTTTTGCGTGGTGATCAATATGCTGTTGCTCTAGGACTTATCGAAGATGGGGAGGTGGTACTGGGTGTGCTGGGCTGTCCAAATCTTCCACGTCCAGATGGTGGGAAAGGAAGCATCTTCGTCGCTGCCAAAGGTCAAGGTGTGGAAATGTATGACATGGATGGCAATGCACTTGGCTCAGCGATGGTGCACTCTGTAGAGTCTCTCGGTGCAGCCAATTTCTGTGAGTCTGTAGAAAAGGGACATTCTTCTCACTCTCAGTCTGGTCAGATTGCAGAAAAACTGGGCATTACTGAAGATCCCTATCGGATTGACAGTCAGTGTAAATATGCGGCTGTAGCACGTGGAGATGCCACTATTTATCTTCGTTTACCCACCAAACCTGGATATCAGGAGAAGATTTGGGACCACGCTGCAGGTGTGGCTGTGATTGAAGAAGCTGGCGGCGTTGTGACGGATGTCTATGGAAAAAAGTTGGACTTTTCCAAGGGCCGTACACTATCGGAGAATAAAGGTGTCATCGTTTCGAATGGCCAGTTCCACGATGAAGTGCTTGTCGCTGTTCGTGAGGTGTTGGGGCTGTAAACATGGGGTAGAAGCACCGTTTGATTACGGAGAGTTATCGTCTACAGTGCGCTCACTTTTCAGGATACAGAGACAATTGCCGCGGCATTGAAAACTTAGAAGAAGATCAGTATCGAAAGCTGTTTACAAGAAGTGTGAACTTTTAATCGAGACATAATTGTAGATATTACAATCATTTTCTATCTTCTGAGTACGATTTATCGATAATTTGGAAACCACTTACGAGTCATGGTGGTTGTGACTTCAGGGATTTGCATTAGTCCATGCGTGTTGAGGACCTTACATTGTACACTCATTGCAATGTCAATAATATGCTCTTTGACCTTTAGTTCCTCGAGCACTGTGCTGGTGAAAGGACTGGTATCCCCAAATCCAGCATAGGCTACGGTGGCTTCACTAGTGGCGTACCATTGAAGCGTGTTCACGCTGGCCTGTTTATTTCCGCTTAATGCAACCTCATCGATATCGGAACGGCATGCATCAATGATAAAAATACGAAACGCCGCGCTTGAAAATCGTTCAATCAGTTGATCAATGTTGATTCCGTAGGCATCGGACCCAGAACGTCTGTCTCTAGCATTTTCAATCGGCATCATGTGTGATACCCCTTGAATCTCACAACCGTGTCCAGAGAAGTATACAAGGACGCCTTGCTTATCAGACAGATTAGCCTCTATTTTCTCAATTGTTGAATCCATCTTCTTGCGATTCGCATCAATCAAGAGGGTGGTGGAGTGCCCCAGTCCCTTAAGTACTTTGTTCATTTGTTTTGCGTCGTTGTCAGAGTTTGGAAGAGGAGATCCAGTATAACTTGCATTGCCAATGAGTAAACATTTCACCTTCCCAGGAAAGTGATTCCGATTTGAGATACGCGTATCAATCATACCTCCAGACTCTTCAAGCTGTTTTCGGACAGAGTCAATATGGCTACAAGTACCACGATATTCGAACCCTTTACACTCACATGTGAAATTGCCATTTCTAAAAGCGACGGTGTAGGTCAAACCTGGAGTTGTATTGGAACGTCTAGTGAAAGTGGAGCGCGTACCGGAAGAATTTGTGTTGTTAGTTGAAGAAGAGCTAGTGGAAGAGTTTCTTGATGTCGTGCCCCCAGTAGCGATTTTCTTGAATCGATTTCGCAATGTTGAGATTTTACCTGAAGTCGACTCACCAGCCTCTTCAAGAACTATTTTTAACTGGGCGCTGGACATCTTTGCGACATAAGTATCGACATCGTAGTTTTCAATATGTGCCGTCAGTTTAGCCTTCTTCCAACTTTCTCTGTATTTGTCGTCTCCCAATTTATCCAAAATAGATGTGAGATTTTTTTTAGTAAGAATAGATAAATGACTCATATAGGCCTCATGATTATGGTGTTTATATTTAGGTAGGATAGTTTATTTATGGTTGGTGAATACTTTAATATAGT
>CALDQI010000789.1:0-3395 GCA_937911635.1 uncultured Pseudomonadota bacterium
TTCAATTTGGACATGTAGGACTCAACGTTGAGCCACTCCAAATGTTGCGGTAAGGTACGCTGAGAAACCTCATCCAGAAAGACATGTACGTGCTCTTGTCCGCCTGGCTCGATCGCACAAGCTTGATAGAAGCATTTCTCTACAGAAGCCCAATCAACCTCTTGTACTGCAGAAGACTGTCTCCAAGCCTCAAACAATTCAGTCGCAATCTTCTTGGTGTGAGTTGGGTGAACCACATCAGGCTTCTCCCAACTCTGGCTTACATAGTCGTGCAACTGTCCAAACATTTCGGTTTGCAACTGAGGAACAAAATCCACAAAATCCGTAAATGAACGCATCAGGTTCATATAGACCACCGGCAAAGATAGTGGATCGACTTCAATATGTTCCGCTGGTACAACATTGGGTACTCGTCCCGTCATCGCAAACCGAAGAGCCTCCATCCAATCTGAAAAACCACCAAACAAGTGTAACCTTGAGATCACAGAGGACCATTTGTCATGACTCGCAAGGTGCAATCCTGCAATGGAAGACGCAGATATACAGAATACACCAAACGTATCTTGGTTCATCTCTTGCAAGTACGATCTAAAAAATTGTGCCGACTCTTCCGTGTCGGTAAGTACCTGAGGAACCATCACAGATTCCATCATAGTTGGAAGCTCGGGTACCCCCACCACAGCACCAGAACCTGCGAGAACTTTACAAAAGCGATCAATTCTTTCATCGTCCAAACCATCCGGATGCAAGCCTGGCAGTACCATCACAGCACCATTCTGGTCTGAACCCGTATAGACTCGAAAACGAAAATGACTCGATTTCGTCGACACTGTAAACTCTTCACTGATGATGCGCTTTGGTGCCTTCTGTTGATCACACCATGGTCCGAGCCACCAAAGCAATGTCTTCCAATTCACGCCTGTCCTCAAATTGCAATCAATCTACACTTGCAGATCTAGATCTGAATGAATACCGTACGAAGGCTAACACCCACAAGAGAATTCAACATGCCTTTTGATGGAAAACAAAATCTGATCATTCTACCCACCTACAATGAACGTCGAAATATTGAAGGCATTGTGTCTGCAATTTTTGATGTGCTTTCTGATACACACATTTTGATCGTGGATGATAGTAGCCCAGATGGGACTGGTCGATTGGCAGCAGCCATGGCTGAAAACGAACCAAGACTTTTTGTGCTCCATCGTACCAAAGACAGAGGCCTCGGTCCTGCTTATATCGATGGGTTTCGCTGGGCCATCGCTCAACAATATCACAGTGTATTTGAAATGGATGCCGACTTTAGTCATCAACCCAAATACCTCCCTCAATTTTTGCAAGCACTTGAGAATGCAGACATCGTATTGGGGTGTCGATACATGCCCGAAGGCGGAGTAGAAGGATGGGCTCAGCACAGACAGTGGCTCAGTAAAGCAGGAAATCTATACGCCAAAAGCCTACTCAATTTATCGTATCGAGATTTGACAGGTGGATTCAAATGCTTTCGTAGAACGGCTCTAGAGTCATTGGACCTAGGTTCGATTCAGTCCACTGGCTACAATTTCCAAGTCGAAGTCACCCATCAAGCGCATAATCTAGGCCTTCGTATCACGGAAGTTCCCATCGTCTTTATCGAACGAGAAGAAGGCGTTTCCAAAATGAGTTGGGGAATATGCTGGGAAGCCATCACAGGCATGTGGAGTCTTCGGCAAAAATAACGCCCCAATGAAAAATTAAGACAAGGCATACAGACTTGTCGACAGAAATGTATCCACTGCGTTACATTCAGAACAAATCCCAGATGAAGTTATGCAAACAATTATCGTCGAATCCCTCTCCAAAGCATACGGTCAGCACAACGCTGTCCAAGATATTAGTTTCACCATTGACAAAGGTGAGGTCGTTGGGTTTTTAGGACCAAATGGGGCAGGAAAATCCACTACGTTGAAAATACTCACCGGATTTCTCGCCCCCAGTTCAGGCGCCACGTTCATCAACGGAATCAACGTTCTAGAATCCCCTATCCAGGCACAGCAACAGCTGGGGTATCTACCCGAAAATGCCCCTTTATACCCTGACATGACGGTGTATGACTATTTAAAGTACATTGCCAAAATTCGCGGTATGGGAAGGTCCGAACAAGAACACGCCATTGAGAAAATCAGCACACAATGTCAAATTACAGATCGATGGCATCAACCCATCGGAGAGCTCTCTAAGGGATATAGGCAGCGTGTGGGACTTGCCCAAGCACTTATCCACAATCCCCCGATTGTGATCTTAGATGAACCGACCACTGGGCTGGACCCCAACCAGATTGTAGAGATGCGTACCCTCATTCGAGAAATTGGTAAAACAAAGACGGTCATCTTGAGCACCCATATCTTATCGGAGGTTCAAGTCACCTGTGACCGCGTGTTGATCATCGATAAAGGACAGCTCGTGGCAGATGGTACTGTAGAGGATGTCATCGCACAATCGCAGAGTCATTTGCATTGGAAGATGGTGCTGTCACAGGACAAAATTCAGATCACATCCAATCAAATTCAACAACTACTGGTCAATATAGAAGGGGTTGAACAGTGCATAGAACTAAACAACATACCTGATGGCGAACTTGGATTCACCCTCGTTTGCAAAGGAGATGTACGATCCCAGTTGTTTACAACTGTTGTACAACAGGGACTCATCTTATTGGAACTCAGTCCATACAAAGACGATTTAGAATCTGTCTTCCACCGTCTTACCGAAGGTGAGTAAATGGCGTTCATCATTGGAACCGCTGGCCATATCGATCATGGAAAGACCTCACTGGTTCGCTCTTTAACGGGTGTGGATTTGGATAGCACCCCTGAGGAAAAGGAACGTGGCATCACGATTGCATTGGGGTTTACCAGCATGATGATCGATGAAGTCGAGTATTCATTTGTCGATGTACCCGGTCATGAACGATTGATCAGAACAATGATCGCTGGTGCAACAGGACTGGATGCCGTAATGCTCTGTGTATCTGCAACTGACTCGGTCATGCCACAAACGATAGAACACCTCAACATATTAAACTTGTTGAATATCGAAGCTGGACTAATCGCCATTACAATGTGTGACTTAGCGGATGAGGAAGATATTGAACTCATCACAGAAGAGATTGAAGAGATGGTTGTCGGAACATTTTTAGAATCCGCACCGATCATTCACACCAGTGCTGACGGAAATAACTTTGGTCAAAACTCTATACGCAATCACCTGCAAAGCTTATATAACTCTAGGACTGCAACGTTCGACTCACGCCCCTTTCGGCTCCCTATAGACAGAGTGTTCACTCAGAAGGGATTCGGTACCATTGTGACTGGAACGGCTCGTGGAATCAGCATCAGCAATGGGAGCACTGTACA
>CALDQI010000790.1:0-1699 GCA_937911635.1 uncultured Pseudomonadota bacterium
CTCTTGAGCATTCGGGTATGCGAGAGGGGCGTTGTCGTTGCAATCTGGTTCAACCGACGTCGTGTTGATACACGGTGGGACTTCACAGTATCCGTCTCCATCGTCATCGTAGCACTCAGAATTGACTTCAGCAGGGGTCAACTCAGAACAATCGTTGTCTAGACCATCGCAAATTTCAGGTGCACCAGGATAAATCTCTTGATTGCTATCATTGCAGTCTCCGCCGTTTGGAGAATACCCATCTCCATCCCCATCAAAGTCCAATAGGGTCACCACTTGATAGGCAGCAAAAGCCTCAGCCACGTTGCCTTCTGAGTCCTCTGCACGAAAGGTCAGAGTGTAGGTTCCCAACGCCAGTTCCGCAGAACATTGAGCGAGGCCTGTTCCGTCAACCGACATAAAGCAAATAAATCCACCGGGGTTTGCAGACACTTCGACGCGTAAGTCCTCCGCAGGTTCTTGCCTATCAGAGACCTCTGCCATGAATACGTAGGGACTACCTTCCAATCCCTTCTCGCCAGCATAGGGGTGTAAAATTTCAATAGACGGTTTATCTGGTACATCGTTGATCGTGATGGCTATATTGGCTTCACCTTGCAAGGCATAAGCATCGATGACCTGCAATGAAATTACGTGTGTCCCTTCACTCAATGAAGCCGTCACAAATTCCACGCCACCATTCGCATCGGGTGGATCAAAATCCGGTAGCACTCCATCAATCGAAGACACCCAGCTCACTTGAAGGTCTTCCAAAGGACCATCATCTCCCACCGTTCCATAGAACTCAACCACTGTGCCTTCATCAAACTCAGACCCGTCAATGGGCAACATAAATGCAGCATCGGGAGAGCGATTGCTTGTACCAATGGTTTTGTCACCACTCTGACAAGCGGATCCAAACAGTAAAACCATCATGATACAAGAAAATTTGTGTATCTGCATTCATCACCTCATCGTTCTCTTTATGGTTACCCATTTTTTTCTGATCTGCAAGGTTTCTTCGGTGCAAAATCAAAATGCATTATTGAAAACATCATTCAAATATGTTCCTATACAATAGTCTATCCATTTCCCAAGAAACATTCAGAAAAGATGGGGTTTGAATGTCTACACTAGAGCAATACATTGAACGGTTTCTGTATTTTGGTCACATGAATAGAGGGTTCCCGCTGTATCAATATGATGGTGGTCAATCTTCCTACACCATTCACATCTCTGGAATCATTCATGGAAACGAAGTTGGCTCCATCCCAGCGATTGTCCAGCTGATCGAAGATCTAGAACACAACCGAATACCTTTTGGAGGAAAGATCAACATCACACTTGGGAATCTTGAAGCTTCCAGACTGAATCAGCGATTTATTGATGCTGATCTCAATCGATTATTTTTGGATACTCAGCCCGGTGAACATGTAGCGACCCATGAGGGTGCTCGAGCGCGGACCCTCATGCCACTCCTCGATGAATGCGATATTATTTTGGATCTCCATCAAACCATGCTGCCAAGTGCAATGCCTTTTTACATATTCCCCAACACTCTGACTTCGATTGCGATAGCGGAAGCCATAGGAGGAACCACTGCGTACATCGATGCAACACCAAACACTGATGCTCCAACATATCAATGTGCAGACGAATTTGTATGGAGACAAGGGAAACCGGCGTTGACTCTAGAACTCGGAGAAGCGGGATTTCATCA
>CALDQI010000791.1:0-6216 GCA_937911635.1 uncultured Pseudomonadota bacterium
ATCTTCTGTGTTGCCCATTTCAACGATCAATGTACCCAAAGCATGATCGGCGATGGCCTGCTCCCGTGTCCAGGCTACGGAGCGTCCAACTTCATCTAGAGGATAGTAGCCCAGCTCGGTAAAGGTCTCGACATCTGGAGGAGCCCCAAATTCCAAAGGTTGTCGTCCCATCATCGCTTCTGTACTGAAGTCAATCCATTCGGATTCTCCAAATCCAGAGAGTCCTTTTCGAAGGGCTTCGGGAATTACAATGTTGATGCTGGTTCCGAGCATGACACCGGTATCAGAGTTGCCCAGTGGCCATCTTGGCAATCCGTTGCCTTGGATGCTCATTTGTACCAACGACCAAAGAAGATCTTCATGGAGTTCCGGCCACAAAAGTGTGTAGAGGGGATGTGTAGTACGGTAGGTGTCCCATAAAGAAAAGTCTGTATAGAAGGGACGGTTTGCGGTATGAATGATCCCGTCGAATCCACGGTATCGACCGTCGACATCTGAAAAGAGCGTTGGCATTTGAAGATTGTGGTACAGGGCTGTCGCAAATATACGTTGATCTCGCTGGGTACCTCCCCATACATCGAGTGCATCAAAGTATGGTGTCCACGCGGAGCGTGTATCTTGATGTGCGCTGTCTAGGTCAAATCCGGTGTGCTCAGTCGCAAAATTGTTTTTGGCCCCATCGACGTCGACGTTAGAGACTGCAATCCGTAGATGTACAGTACTATTTGGCGGGAAATGAAAGTAGGCACCGAGTGGATCGTTTTCATTCTCTTGAGAAGCTATGGTCAGATCTGGCAAGAGACCTTCGTTATCCCAAACTCCAGATTCGATAGGCGATTCGTCAAACCTTCCATAGAAGTATAGAGGATAGGGGCGACCAAGTTCACCGTCCATGATCAAGGACCCCTCAAAGGTGCCTTCGTTGCCAAGCGCGATAATTCCTTCGCTAACGACTCCGTTCCCCATTTTGTGTGCAACATCAATCAACACAACTGGGTCTGAGGCTTCGGTAAAAGTGTAGCGAATCAGACCTGTGTGATCAGTGGCCCTCAAATCAATCGAGGCAAACTCTAGATCTACTGAATACGCTCCGAGTTCAGCGCGTTCATCGTCATGAGAGAAGTTTGCGGCATAGCCATCGCGATCTGTTTTTTGCTCGTCCATCCCATCTACAGCCATCGTGGCCAACGTTCCGTGTCCAGTGATGCCCGTTGCATACAGGTGGAGTAACGAGAAGCCTTGTATCTGAGTATCATCGTAATGATAGCCTCCACCTCTGTAGTACCCATCTGAACCACCAGAAGAATTGGCGGTGTCCGGACTAAACTTTACCATCCCAAGTGGATTGCTGGGCCCAGGGAATCCACAATTGACACCAAATCCAATACCACCTGTTGCGATCATTGGATCAACCTGAGCCATCAGGTCAACGGGTGGACTATATGGACTGTCGGATTCTTTTGTGCCGATGCAAGCGAGTAACCACAGCAACATGTACCCCCCAAGGATCATCGTTTGATACTTTGGTACCAATGTAACATCTATGATAGTAGTTTTTCGACTTCCGTGATGAGCTGTCTTCGGTTGAATGGTTTTTTGAGGAGTGTCCATTCTGGTTGAAAGGTGTCTGGATTTTGCATAAAGCCAGAAATGATCAGTATTGAGGCTCGCAATCCCTTCTCTATCCATTCCGAACAATATTCCAGACCATCTTTACGTTGGCCAAGTTGCACGTCACAAATCAATAAGTCGCAGGATTGGATCATATCATTGATGTCGATGTCCAGTGGAGTACTGTAAGAACAGACCGTATACCCTTGTGACTGCAGAAAGAGCTGTACGACTTCTAGGATCAGAGGTTCATCGTCGATTACATAAATGGTGGGCATAGAAATATTTCAAGTGACAGTGGGATTGAAATGAACATGTTAATTCTACCCTATTTGTTTTTGACTGCCATGGTTTATTCAACAAGATGCCATTTAATCTGTGTTGAGTCTTATCTTCTGTATATCTAGATTGACTTGTATGTGGTCTGAATTACATTGCTATAAACGACAATTATCTTTAGGAGTTCGTGATGTCTTTACAACGTTATAGTGCCGCATTGAAAGCAGAAGTTGAGCAGATGACCAAAGAGGGTAGAACAAAACCCCCAGAACGAGTCATTGTCGATTATGCACCTGAATCCGATGGGTTTGGACCTCGATACAAGCTCCACGGTAGTGATCAGTACTTCATGCGTTGCAATTCGAATTCGTATTTGTCTTTGTCTCATCATCCTGCGGTTCTTGAGGCTGCTGACGCGGCATCGCACAAGTTTGGAGCCGGTCCGGGAGCGGTACGATTTATCGATGGGACATTTCAGGCACATGTTGATTTGGAAGAGCGAATTGCTGCCTTCACTGGACGTCCGGCTGCAAAAATATTCAATTCTGCCTACACCAGCAATTTGGGGTTGGCTCTTGCATTGCAAAACAAGCAAACGTATTGGATCGGGGATGAACTCAATCACAACTGTATTATTCGGGCGATGCGTATTGCCAATGTACCACGACATCAGAAGGCCATCTTTAAGCACAACAATATGGAACAACTCAAAGAAATGATTGAAAATGTTCCAGAGGGTATCGACCGTGTGGTCGTGATCTTTGATGGTGTATTTTCGATGCGCGGAGATTTTGCTCCCATTGATAAAATCCATGAGATACTTGCGCCGCATCGCGACCGCTTTCCACAAGGTCTAATTACAGTCGTCGATGATTCACACGGGATTGGTGCTTTTGGTGAAACAGGACGAGGGACTGAAGAGATTGTAGGCACCAAAGCAGACGTCCTCGTTGGCACATTTGGGAAAGCCTTTGGTGTCAATGGAGGGTTCGTCTCCTCTTCTCCTGAAATTATCGAAGCGATTCGTCAAAAGGCAGATACCTACATTTACACAAATCCTCTATCGGTAGCAGACTGTGCAGCGGCAACCGTAGCGATTGATATAACTGACTCTGATGAGGGACTGTCTCGATTGAAGAATGTCAGAGACCGCATCGCACAGTTTAGAAATGGGTTGGATGAACTCGGATTCGAGAGTATCCCAGGCCTTCATCCTGTGGTTCCATTGATGGTCAGGGACACTGAAAAAACTCGCTGGATGGTGGAAGAGTTTTATAGACATGGAGTGTTGGTAGTGGGACTGAACTTTCCAGTGGTGCCCAAAGGAGATCAGAGCATTCGCTTCCAGATCAATGCAGCACATACTGAGAAAGATATCGCTTATGTGCTATATGCATTGAAGCAGATGAAGAATCAGTTTTGAACAAGTGTCAGACTGGTGCATTCTGAATGATGAAAGGACGGTGACATGATTGGATTGATACTGAGTTTACAAGCCTACGCGGCAACCATATCACTTCAACCATCTGGAACAAATGATGCGCTGTATACAGCAATTCGGAATGCTGCACCTGGTGATACTCTGGTTTTACAAAGAGGGATGTACCAAGAGTGTATCAATACACTCGGAAAAGATTTGATTGTTCGAGGAGAAGATGGAGCTCAGATAGTTGGAAATGGCAGTTGCCCTGCATTGCTTGAAGTATCTTCCGGTGAAATATGGATTGAAAATCTGACCTTTTCCCACAAAGCAACTTGCATTAAAGTGGCTGGCAGAAATTCAACGGTTCACCTTACAGGTATTAGCCTTCTACAGTGTGGGAATGGACGCATTGATGGTGGAGGGCTCCATGTTTCTGGAGGAACCGTTTTAATCAATCAATCTAAGATATCTGGCAATCAGGCTCAAAATGGTGCTGGTATTTACGCCAAAGATGCGGTGCTCAAGATTGATGAGGCACTGTTCGCTGATAATATTGCACAAATCGGAGGTGCCATCGTTGCAAAGTCTTCAGAAGTAGTGCTTCAGAACTCTAGAGTCTTGGGGAATGAGACCAAGTCGGGTGGAATGGGTGCTGGTCTAGCTCTTCGCAACGGAGGATACCTAACAGTCGAAGACTCTTTGCTTCAGGGCAATCATGCCCAAGGTAAAGGTGGTGCTGTGTACCTTGATACCGCTTCTTCGACAGATGTGAATCGACTTCAGTTCAAGAATGTTCGGTGCTCTGGAAACTCTGCTTCATTTGGATCTTCCACGGGAGGCTGTTTATACAGTCGAGGGCATGCAAAGGTATCGATCGAGTCCTCAAGATTTATTGACAATATGGCTGCCTTGTCTGGTGGAGCCTTGGCGATTCATGATGCTGGCGAACCATTGACTGTGACCTCGAGCGTATTTCAAAAAAATCGAGCTCGAGGTGGTGAAGGTGGAGCCCTTTTGGTTGAGGCTTCCAAAGAGAGTGTATCCACACCCGTCAAGGTCTCCTCCAGTCAGTTTGAGAACAATCGCGCTGAAACGTACGGGGGGGCACTAGCGTTGGGGAACACGGTCAATGCATATGCCAATCTAGAAGTGATGGGGTCTAGATTTGTTGGGAATACGGCAAATTCTTCTCAGTCTGGAGCTGGTGGCGCGATTTATTTTGTCTCTACAGCACCACACACTTTACGTCTTGTCGACAGTACCTTTGAACAGAACAAGGCTGAACTGGCCGGAGGTGCTTTGTATGCGGTCAATCCTCAAATGGTCTGGATACAGCAATCAAAGTTTTTCAACAATTCTGCCAAAGGTGCTTCAACTGTGAATCCAAGGTACGGTGGAGCCATCATGCTCGATGGCGCAACGGTCACCTTCGTAGAACACTCACATATATGTGGGAATATAGCGAGTTCAACGGGTGGGAAGCGTACTTCAGGTGTCGGAGGTGGATTGTATTTACAAAATGGTGAACGATTGGTATTTGAGAACAATTGGATTTGGGAGAATGAAGCCCAAGAAATCGGGGGCGGGATTGCTCTAGACAGTGTTCATAGCGTTGAAATGGAAGGGTCTATTTTTGCTGCCAATCGTTCATTGCAAGGTGGCGTTGTGTCACTTGTGAACACCTCAAGCACGGCTAGCAATCTGAATTTTGCCTTTACACAGGCGGGTTCGGCTACGAAGTCAGACACGAATGGTCAGCATACTTGGACCAACATCAATTGGTACAACAATGTAGATGGTAATGGTACCCTGGGACTATCTGAAGATGTACCGAGTGTGTTGACGACACATACTGAAAATAATCCCAATTTTTCCGATTTGGTCGTGGATACTCGTTGTAATGATACACTGCTTAGCAAATGAAAATACTGTGACTTATGGAAAGTCGGGAGGGGTGTATGGCTAAAAATGAGTTGTTAATCATTGATGGGACAGCACTGTTGTTTAAGATGTACTTTGCAAAGTTCAATCAGGTTTCCCGATCTGGGATCGAGGTTGGCGGCGTTATTGGTGTGTCTAGGGCGATTGTGAAATTGATATCACAGCACAATTGTCGGTATGTTGCTATAGTATTCGATGCCGGTTCCAAGACCTTTCGGAATGATATTTTACCGTCCTACAAAGGCAATAGACCACCTCCACCAGAGGAGCTGATCCCCCAATTCGATTTGGTGTACGAAGCCGCTCAACATCTGGGTTGTCAAACGTATAAGCAGATTGGTTTTGAAGCTGACGATATTATTGCCACATTGGCGAATGTGGCGAAATTGGCGAATATTCCCACCACAATGGTTACAGATGATAAGGATGTGATGGGGCTGATCAGGGATGTCTCACCGAAGTGTCATCAGTGGCTGTATACAAAAAAGGAGATGATGGACGCGACTGGCGTACAGAAAAAGTTTGGGGTCACACCATCACAGATGGTGGATTATCTCTCTCTATTGGGAGACACCTCCGACAATGTACCCGGTGTAAAAGGTGTTGGAGCCAAATCTGCGATGGCGTTGTTGCAACATTTTGGAACCTTGGAATCTTTGTATGCGTCGGTTTCTGACGTCGCTGGGCTCAAGGTTCGTGGTGCGGCATCTGTTCAAAAGAAACTTGAAGCCGATAAGGAAACTGCGATGCGTGCGAAACGTTTGATTACGCTCCGGAAAGATGTTCCGATTGGTGAAGTGGAGTGGTCAGCACTTGAGTTTAACGGTGCCAGAGAAGATGCATACCCATTCTTTTATGATTTAGGTTCGACCTATTTTCTCAATTGGTTGCAAGAGTACATGGAGAACTGAGGGTGGACAATCCTCGGAGAACCTTAGCATTTCTAGATTGGGGCAGTCTAT
>CALDQI010000792.1:0-5932 GCA_937911635.1 uncultured Pseudomonadota bacterium
CTCGAGTTAAATCCGCTCCTTCAAAATTGGCTCCTTCACATGAGGATTTGGTAAACACAGCACGAATCAATCTACAATTTTGAAGTTGTGCTCGCTCTAAACTGACCTCTTCAAATGTCGACTGTGTAAAGTCCGTACCACTTAGACTGATTTGATTAAGATCTACGT
The DNA here is from genome assembly GCA_937911635.1 of uncultured Pseudomonadota bacterium. Classification (GTDB taxonomy): domain Bacteria; phylum Myxococcota_A; class UBA796; order UBA796; family UBA796; genus CAJWHX01. Next base: position 169 of record CALDQI010000792.1, read on the forward strand.
TTGACAAGCTGGCTTCTGGACCAATAAAATGGGCCAGATCTTTATATTTTGCCAGTTCCCCCCACTTGGTCTGAGAATTATATATAGAGTCTTGGAAAAATTCTTCGGGAGAGTCAATATTTTTCTTTTTCTTTCGTAGGTTCAGTCCGCGCAAATCGTTATTCAAAGTATCACCCTCTATGAAAGACTATCAGGACCTAAATCCATAGCACTATTTCCCATAATTGTCATTTTGGAGACTGATTTATCGGTCTTTGAAACATCTCCCTCAGTCACACTGGAAACATACAATATTTTGTCATGCATCAAAACCGTATCACCAACAGCCTTTATTTCCCTAAGGTTTATGTCATATAGATTGTGGTATATTTATTGCATTAACACAATCAACAAACTCAAATGTTGGAGACGCCATGACCCTATTCCTGATTTTGCTTGCCTGTAATGAAACAAAAGACACAGCCTCAGAAGGTCCGACCAGCACCGATGTCTCACAATTCGATCAAACATGTGTAGAGGACACTGACTGCATGGCCGTTACAAATGGCGATTTATGCGGCTGTGCATGTGCAAATAGTGGCATCAACATTGCCGAAGCAGATGCGTGGAGTGTACACTATGATGAAGTCTTCGAGAGTTGTGACCCGACGATGATGCCGGATTGTGCTGCTTGCCCTCCAGTAGAGGGGTATTGCGACAATGGAACATGTGCATCACGAGAGGCCACTGAGTAGCTGAAACACATCCATCCAATGTTGGTCTTGAAGGTATTGTGCTAGGATAAGAGCATGCTTCTACTCCTACTATCCTGCCATCCCACTGCCAAAGATAGCGCCTCCGTCGTTCCAATGACAGATACAAGTCTCGAGGTTGAACTAACGCGATTGGGCAATCTCGAATCAGAACAGGAACGCCATCAGGGACTGATGGAACTCCATGACGTGCTCCGGAGCCAAGAGGGTTTTGAAACGGTTCAAGCAGATCTGGGCTCTCTCCTCCCCATCATCGACATGTGGGCCAACGGTCGCGAAAATTACTGGGTGCCGGGAGAACAAGAGAGCGCGGGAGAAGATGGATACTTGGGTGGATTTTTCATCATGAGGGTATTCCCTGGTCAAACCGACAACAGCTATCCACCACCAGTATCGTCTAATTCCTTGCTTCCGATGTGGGAGATGTACCGCGGGCGGATGTTGATTTGGACCGCAATAGAGAATGGCTTACTGAGTGATGCCTTTTATGATGAAGGTCGAACCCTTATCGACTCCGCCTCTGCAGCCTATCCAGACAATCCAATATTACCGATGTACCTCGGAGAGAAGGTCGCGTGGACCCATCCAGATCTCCCAGAAACAGCCCCCACTTGGGTCCATCAACAGCATCAGGCAATGATCAGTCTTGGAGAGATCATTGATTTCTGGATCACCGAGCGCCAAGCCTCTGACGGTCAATTCGGTGGTGGTTGGGGTGATGATGTGGAAATGTGGCGGTGGTGGTCCCCAATCCTGCTTGGCTATGATGACGAAACGCTTACCGATGCCCAGCGTCTACTTGCTGAAGGCATCTTCGATCTAGAGCGATTGAGTGGTGGATACACCAATATGGTCATTGATGTAGAGCACGGTTCAGAAGACACCGCCGATAGCCTGACCCCGATGCTCCTTCTCTTTCCAGAAGAGGAAATCTGGCAAGAGAGAGCGCGAAGAATCTCGACACTGATGAGTACATTGTGGACCCAAAACAATGACTTGGGTCATCGTCAATTCAAAAGTTCCTATTTCAGTTCTGAAGAAGTGAGCGATGCTGAGGACCGATCCTGTGATACCCCCTACCACACACGTGTGATTCAACCAGCGCTCCTTCTCTGGCAACAAACCAATGATGACGAGATTGGAACCCCCATCTCGGAGTGGTTGTCTGGTTGGACGGCATCTTCGATGCTGGAATCGAATGGAAAGTCGGCCGGAATTCCACCCGCCGCCATCGCCTATCCTTCTGGAGAACCCTTTGGGGATGACTGGTGGAATCCAGGTTGTCATTACACCGACGCCACCTTTCGATATCCACGGGCATTCTCGATGTTGGGGCAAGCGATGGTGCTCGCCGCACACCAATACTCGGACTCCAGTTATGTTCATGTCATTGATCACCTCGCAGAACGCAGTCTAGAACTCACCGATGATGGATCTGAAGAAGGCTCTGAATCTTGGGCGCTAAAGGAAATTAAAGGCAAACTGCTGTCAGTCTTGGAGAAACAGTGGCTCTTAAATGGCACGTCGGCATCCGATGACCTACTGCTTGAACAGGGTGGACACTACATTCGATATCGCATGACTGGAGCAGAAGAGGACCTGGAATCTGCTTTGGTCAATCCAACCACTGCACTGTCTTGGAACAAGGCCATGTACACCTCTGAAGTCAGATTTACCGATAGAGTACTCAAATTCCACACACGGTACTGGAACTCCATTGCGGAAGAATCCCTGCCGGGTGTCGATACCTCCATCCTGTACAATATGCTTACGGGCGACATTGGCGACGCAAGTATTTTACCCTTACCCGCCGTTCGTTGGGGCTTCCCTCATCAGGACCTTCGCGTCAATGTCCAAACTGCGAGTACAACTTTACTCCGTGCTCAGTTGTACAACACCTCTACTGACGAACAGTCTGGTAAAGTCTATCTACAAAGGCTGAATGAAGGAACACGTCAGTATACGTTGCAATGTGAATCCTCTGAATATACAGAGACCATCGAGAGTGATGCGTTCACCCTACCCCTTCCGAGTCAGACCCTGTGCACCCTTGAGGTTGAAGTCCAATGATATTTTTACTGTTTGCCTGCACCCCTTCGGAAAAGGACACCTCCAACGACAATGAGCCCACCATCACCGTTTCTGGAAGAGTGGTGGAATTGTTTGGCGCAGTCGGCATCGCGGGCGTTGAGGTTTGTGTATCAGAGACCTCTGTGTGTACCCAAACCGATACAGAGGGTTCCTATACCCTCGAAGCCACAACAGAAAGCAATCACATCTTGCTATTGACCTCACCAGATTATGTTGGTGGCACCCTTGCCTTTACCACACAAGATCTCGACGTGACGTTGGCCAATGTGTCTCTTCTTTCGCCGACATTAACAGAAGGCCAATTCAGCACCCTCGATCAGCAGTGGGAGTCAGGCACCGGGGTGTTGGCTTTTTCCATCTCCAACGGTATCAATGGGGACGGAATCAATGTTCCCAATATAGAAATCCAACTCATGCCACAAGCTGGCGATGGCCCCTTTTACAGCAACGCAGTGGGGATTCCAGTGGACAACCTGAGCGAAACCTCCGAAAATGGAGGTGGCGTTGTGGTGAACTTACCAGAGGACACGTACCAAGTGAACTACAACGGTCTCCCGGACGGCTGTGAATTGCTCTTGGGCTGGGGTTCTGTTGACAATCATCAAGTTCCAATTGTGTCTGACCGGGTGTCTTTTGCCCGTATTTCGTGTCCCGAATGACCAGTACATCCTACTCTGATCGGGTATACGAGTCACCGAACGAGGAGGCGATTGTAACCGCCATCGGTTTGAGCCTTCCAAAGAGACCATTGAGACCATTGTTCACGATATAGAACCAGGCGTCTCCATCCACCTCTAGAACCAGTTTATTCCAGCACCTCACTGACCGTTCCTGCACCAACAGTTCTACCCCCCTCACGAATGGCGAACTTAAGTCCGACTTCGATAGCTATCGGGGTAATGAGGGTAACAATCATGTCGATATCCATGTCACCCGGCAGAACCATCCTACGATCTCCAACCAGTTGAACAGACCCTGTTACATCGGTGGTCCTGAAGTAAAATTGAGGTTGATAACCACTTGTAAACGGCTTGCTTCGTCCACCTTCTGCTGTGCTCAAGATAACTACTTTGCACCTGAACTTTGTATAGGCCTTGACTGAATTCGGTGCACATAGAACCACACCACGTTGCAGAGATTGAGAAAGAACATCCTTCAAAGTAATCATCACATTATCCCCAGCACAGACTTCATCCGGAGTTTTACGGAACATTTCGATACCAATTACTGTAGTCGATGGTATTTCGTTCAATCCAACGATGTCAACAACATCACCGATTCGAACAACACCACGCTCGATACGACCAGTAGCAACTGTATCACCATTACTGGTGAATGTGTCTTCAACTGGCATCAAGAATAGCTTCTCAGTGTCACATTCTGGAGCGTCGATGTATCCATCAACAGTGTCCATCAGGCGACGGATAGCACCACGACCGATGTCAGAGTTGTCGCCTTGTGTTGCAAGAAGTGCAGAACCAGCAACGAACAATCCATCATCAGCGTCAAAACCGTATGCTTCTAGAAGTTCTTGCACTTCCATTTGAGTGAGTTCTACCATTTCTTCACGTTCATCTTCATCGAACTCATCAACTTTATTGATGAAAACAACGATTTTAGGAACGTTTACCTGACGAGCAAGAAGTACGTGCTCACGAGTTTGAGGCATAACACCGTCAGTTGCAGACACTACCAAGATAGCCCCGTCCATCTGAGCAGCACCAGTAATCATGTTCTTTACGTAGTCGGCGTGAGTTGAACAGTCAACGTGAGCGTAGTGACGGGTTTCTGTTTCGTACTCTACATGTGCAGTGTTGATGGTGATACCACGTGCTTTCTCTTCTGGAGCAGCATCGATATCTTCATAGTTCATTGCTGTTACATTACCGCGGTCATCAGCCATCGTCATCGTGATTGCAGCAGTCAAAGTGGTCTTACCATGAGCAACATGACCACTAGTCCCTATATTCAAGTGTGTTTTTGACCGAGCAAACTTCTCTGTTTCCATGAAAAACTCCTAGATAATATATGAATATTTGTAGCGTGCAGAATGCAGTACAGATTTTGAGATAACTATGTAAACGGAATGAAAGATCTTTGTCGAAAGATTATTCGTATTCCTCCAATAAGGCACCTGCTTCGACTGGGTCAAATCCTTCCGGCCATTGAGTAGTACTATCATACAAAGCGTCTGTTAAGTCTGTTCCGGTTAAGTTTGCACCTGTTAGATTCGCTCCACATAGATTCGCTTCACTCAGGTCGGCATGATACAGACAGGCTTCACTTAAGTTTGCATCACACAAGAATGCTCCTTTCAGATATGCTTTGCCTAGGTCTGCATCATTCAGTATCGCGTCACAAAGATCATCGCCCCCTAGATCTGCTCTATATAGACAAGCTCCACTCAATTTGGATTTTGGTCCAATTGCTCCCAAGTTGGTATAATCAAACCCTTCAGGCCATTGCGTTTCATCATTATAGAACGCACCGTTGAGATTGGCTCTAGTGAGATTAACCTTACTCAAGTTTGTCGCTCTCAAGTTTGCTTTATTCAGATTGGAATCATTCAAGTTAACTTCGTCCAAGATAGCATCCATCATCTGTGCACCTTCTAGATTTACTCCACTGAGGTTGGCACTACTCAAGTTAGTGCTATACAACCAGGTACCACTTAGATCCGCTCCACTCAAGTTCATACCACTCAAGTTCATACCACTCAAAATGGTATCAATCAAGTTCGCCTTTGGACCGATTGCCCCTAAGTTGGTATAATCGAATCCTTCAGGCCATTGCGTTTCATCATCATAGAGTGCCCTATGGAAGGTCACATCACTCAAGTTGACCTCTCTCAGATCCACTCCGCATATGTTGGCACCACTTAGATCCGCTCCACTGAGGTCTACACCACTCAGATTAACCTT
>CALDQI010000793.1:0-4851 GCA_937911635.1 uncultured Pseudomonadota bacterium
ATCAAATTGTGGAATTTTTGACGTCTCACACATGGGGCAACTTTTTATTTATGGAGGTGATGATTTAACAAAAAATCTTGAAAAAATATTTCCAATAGATTTACAAAATTTAAAAAAAAATCAAAGTAAATATTCTTTTTTAATGAATGATAATGGTGGAATTTACGATGATTTAATCATTACAAAAATAAATAATGGCTATCTAATAATTTTAAATGCAGCGTGCAAAAATAATGATTTTAAAATAATTAAGGAAAAATTAAATGATGAACATGAGCTAGAACTTAAAGATGATTTATCTTTGATTGCCTTACAAGGACCAGATGCCAAAAATGTGCTTGAAAAATTAATTCCAACAATTGGAAATTTAAAATTTATGAATGGTGGAGAGTTTAAGTTTAATAATCATGAGATCTATATTACAAGATCGGGCTATACAGGTGAAGATGGGTTTGAGGTATCAATTCCAAATGGAATTGCTGAAACTTTTACAAAAGTTCTTTTGAGTAATGGATCTAAGTTAATTGGCTTAGGAGCAAGAGATACATTGCGATTAGAGGCAGGTCTTTGTTTGTATGGAAATGATATAGATATAGAAACAACTCCAATTGAAGCAAACTTAAAATGGGCAATATCTAAAAAAAGAATTGATGATCATTATCCAGGATCTGAAACAATAAAAAAACAAATACAATCTGGAGTTAAAAAATTAAGAGTTGGTATAAAACCAGAAACAAAAGTGATAGCTAGAGCTAATACAAAAATATTTAATGAAGAAAATGAGGAAATTGGGAAAGTCACAAGTGGTACATTTGGACCAAGTGTAGATCATCCGATATCTATGGGATATGTTGATAATAATTACTCTTCACTAGATACAAAAATATTTTTAGAAATTAGAGGGAAGAAAATTTCTGCGAATATTTGTAAATTACCATTTTATAAAAAAAACTATGTAAAGGAGATATAAATGTCTGAAGTTAAATTTTCAAAAGAACATGAATGGATTAAACTAGAAGGAGAGGTTGCAACAATTGGTATTACCAAACATGCAACTGAAATGTTGGGAGACATTGTTTTTGCTGAGCTTCCTGAGAAAGGTTCAAGTGTAAAGAAAGATGGCACAGCTGGAGTAGTTGAATCAACAAAAGCAGCAAGCGATGTTTATACCCCTTTAAGTGGAGAAATTGTAGATACCAATCAAAAAATCGTAGATGATCCAGCAAAAATAAACTGAGTTTTGGAATCCCAATGGTTTCTAAATCTCCCAATGAAAGGCCCAAATGCTCTTGTGCTATTCTATCTAGTCTAGAAAAATATTCAGAGTCCTTAGATATATGTTGAATTTCTTCAAATACAGGTTCTAAATGCCAGAACGTCATGTCAACCTCCATTGTGTTGATGTAATTTAGTTTCGGTTGAGATCTCGAATTGTTAAAGAAATTATTTTTACACTCTAACGGTCTTATTATGTCCGAAAAACAAACATCGTATCGTCATATATGCTATTATACACATGAAATAGTTCAACCCACATGGAGATATTCATCATGAGTTCATATTCTAAAACTGGTTTTTTCACTAAACTTGTCGGTGTTACATTTGACAACGACAATGGTAGCTCCCGTCAACAGTTCATTGAGGATCTGTATGATGGATTTGATATCAACAACAAGACATTTTTAGTTGCTAAGCGCGACACAAACAATGAATATGATGAGAATGCAGTGGCCATATATGATGAACAAGGTCGGCAGCTGGGATACCTCTCGAGAAAAGTTAATGAAACCGTAGCCCCATGGATGGATGATGGATTTGATTTACTGGTTGAGGTCGTCAATGTTACAGGTGGTGATGGATCTCATTGGGGACTCAATATCTGGGTAGAGAAGAAGAAGAAGAGTGCATAAACAAACTGAACTCATAAACCGAAATATACGAGTTCATTGACCTCCAAGACAATAAAAAAGTGCACTTTATGATTCGATTGGATATTTATTCGTGGTAATTGAATAATAAACAATCGAGTCAAAACCTCACTTTTTAGGAGTCCAAGTGGTTGGATCCTCTCTATCATCAATGATCTTCTTGCTCGTAGCTTGTAATCAGGACTGGGATCAAGATGGGGTCAAACGACGCGATGACTGCGATGATGAATCCTCTTTGATTTACCCTGGAGCTCCAGAACTCTGTGATGGCATCGATAATGACTGTGACAATCTCATCGATGAAGAGGACGTTCTCAGTCTACTGGTTGGTCGAAAAGTTCATCGTGATGTCGATGGTGATGGCTTTGGTTCGGAAATAGATGCGATTGGGTATTGTACGAATCGTCCAAATTTAGAAGGCTATATCGATGAAGGGGGGGATTGTGATGATGAAAACCCAGACATCCATCCGCAGGCTGTAGAAGTCTGCGACGAGATTGATAATGACTGCGACACTTTTATTGACGATAACGATGATTCATTGGATAGCTCTACCGGTACGACGTTTTACGCAGACCTGGACAACGATACCTACGGTGACCCAAACAATATTATCGAAGCATGTATACAACCAGCAGACGCTGTGGACAACTCAGAAGATTGCAATGATCTTGATTTCAACATCAAACCGGTTGTTTGGGAAGACTGTAACGACCAAGTAGACAACAATTGCGATGGATTCATTGACCACCTCGACAGTGATTGCGTCGCACAGAATCCTTTCAATATCACGATGCTGCTGCAGGGTATCCACGAAGAAGGAAACACTGGGTTTGTAGTCGCAAGCGCTGGTGACCCAAATGGAGACCAATGGCCCGATGCTCTCATATCGTCACCAGGTATCGCACACAACACTGGTGAAGTTGCCCTAATTATCAGCAATCCAATCTTAAATTCCGGATCTGTCTATCACACTCGCCACATCTTCCGAGCAGCTCACAGTTTCTCTCATACAGGGAGTGATATGAGTTCCCTTGGCGACTGGGATGGGGATGGCTTTGATGACTTCTTGATTGGAGCAGACCAGACCGGTGTACATCAGACTCAAGATTCTATTCCGAATCCTTATGGCGCAGTCTATGCTCTATCTGGGCGTGATATCATTCCATGGGGAGTACGCGGGTTGGACGATGCACACCTTCAAATCACAGGTCCAGACCACAGTCTATTTGGAAATACTGTCTCCGGACTTGGAGATATTGATGGGGATGGCTTAACAGATTTCATTGTTGGCGCACCAACCGATGGAACTGAGGATGCTCAATCGAAGGCTTACATCTTCTACGGAGGAAGATCTTACAGTGTCGCCAGTGATGCAGATATCACCATCGCAATTGAACCCACTCCTGAAAACCGAATCGAGCTCGCCAATATCGGAGATGTTAACGATGACGGTCGAAGCGATGTACTGCTTGGCGGAACAGGATTGCAGGCACATGCTTATCTATTTTGGGGCGGATTGGCCCTGCGGGATGACCTATCTATTGCCGATGCAGATTTACTTTTTATGCCTGAAGACTCGGACGATCAGGCTCATCAGATTGCTTCTGCTGGCGATTTCAACAACGATGGCATCCCAGATATTTTCATTGGTGCCCCCTACAACGATAGCAATGGACGAAATGTTGGGGAAGTCTATGTATACTTTGGCGGAAGATTGCCAGAGTCTGGCGTCGTCGCCACACAATCTGCTGAAGTGCAATTGTTTGGGGATCAACCTGGACAACGTGCAGGATATGTACATGACGCAGGAGACATCAATGGAGATGGGCAAACAGATCTCATCGTTGGGTCACCAGGATACAAAGAAACTTCCAACAATCAAGGCAAACTGTATGGTTTAATCGTAAACCCTCTGCGACCATATCCTTCACCCAATATTGAAGATGTGGCTACACAATCACTAATTGGTCCAAAAGCCAATAGTCGATGGGGAAGAAAGGTAGCCTACATTGGGGATCTGGATCGTTCCAGTTACCCAGATATTTTATTGGGGGAACCATCAACCGATAGCCCTGTACCCAATATCGGTCAGGCCAAACTGCTCTCGTTGAGTCAGTTTGAATGCTTTGACTGCAATGAAGTCTGTGATGACCCTCTAGACAACGATGGCGATGGACTGGTTGGGTGTGCCGATCCAGAGTGTGCCAGTGGGGTAGAATGCTCGAGCCCTGTCGAAGACTGTGCAGATGCGATTGACAATGATGGTGATGGTGGCGTGGACTGTATCGATCCAGATTGCTATCGTTCGCCAGATTGCCCTGTACCGTTGGAGATTGAAATTACGGGCGAGCAATCGTTTTCCCGATTTGGATTTGCTGGCTCAGATGCTGGAGACGTGGATGGAGATGGCTTGAACGATCACATGTTCTCAGCGCCAAACTCATCTCAAAATGGACAAAACAATGGCAAGGTAATGCTGTTCTTTTCCGAAACATTGAACGATGACGTTTCCATCTCCGCTCAGTTCTCCGATGTATCCTTTATGGGTGAAGATGACGGAGACCTATTGGGGTGGGCTGTTGCATCCGCGGGTGACATCGATGGCGATGGTCTAGGGGATATTCTATTTTCGGCTCCTAGGAGTGACAGGAACTTGAATGATGCGGGTGCCGTATATGTGTTTCTGGGTGCCTCCATCCAGAATCTATTTGTTGTACCCACAAATCAAGCAGACTACATATTCGAAGGTACAGAGTTGAATGCACAGCTCGGATACGACATACTTGGCAACGTAAATATCGACAATGACGGCGTTGGGGATTTAGTTCTTTCGAGTCTAACAACCAATCAATGGGGGGAACCAATCGCACAAAGCCACGTCATTCGGATGGGTGGACTTCCAACTGGAACCTACGATGTT